>NZ_CP130558.2:2982500-3019711 GCF_030534315.2 Thermoanaerobacterium sp. CMT5567-10 | reverse complement strand
AAGGTTTATCAGTCAATGTTCTGGCTTTCTGTATTTGCTCTCTTACAAAGCTTGCAGGTGCATTCCCTGCACCAATAATACCAAGACCGCCGGCATTTGAAACTGCAGCAGCTAACTCAGCCGTTGCAACCCATGCCATTCCACCTTGAAATATAGGATATTTCAAACCAAATAAATCCGTAATTTTTGTATTTAACATATTTTCACCCCTATTTAAACCACTTTATTACAGTTGAACCCCATGTCAAGCCAGCTCCAAATGCTACCATCAGTATAATATCACCATTTTTTATTTTACCAGCTTTCAAAGCTTCATCCAATGCAACAGCAACAGACGCTGCGGACATATTGCCATACCTATCGAGATTTATAAAAACTTTTTCTTTAGACAATTTTAATTTTTTCATTGCTGCATCTATTATTCTGATATTAGCCTGATGCGGTATAAAAATATCTACATCTTCGGGTTTTAATCCGCATCTATTTAAAACTTCTATAGTAGCAGTATTCATAACATTTACGGCAAATTTAAAAACTTCCTGTCCATTCATGTGAATTGTATGCAGTTTATTCTTAACAGATTCCTCACAAGCAGGCATTCGTGAGCCACCAGCAGGCATATAAAGATGCATGCCATCTTTTCCATCAGCACCAATAAAATTATCTAAAATTCCATATCCATCTTTTACTTGTCCTACTATTGCAGCTCCGGCACCATCCCCAAATAAAACACAAGTATTTCTATCTTCCCAGTTTGTTATCTTAGAAAGCACATCAGCAGCTATTACAAGTACATTCTTATATGTACCATTTTCAATAAACTGTTTCGCAATAGAAAGTCCATATATAAATCCGGAACAGCCAACCTCTATGTCAAATGCTGCTGCTTTTATAGCACCAATATTCGCTTGCACAAGACATGCTGTAGATGGGAAGTTCATATCTGGAACTACAGTCGCAACTATTATTAAATCTATATCTTCAGCAGTTATTTTAGCATCTTCAATAGCCTTTTTTGCAGCTTCTGTTGCCATATACGATGTTGTCATAGATGGCGGAGCTATACGCCTTTCTTTTATGCCTGTCCTAGATACAATCCACTCATCAGATGTATCAACCATCTTTTCCAAATCTTTATTTGTCAACCTATTTTCTGGAAGAAAACTCCCTGTCCCAAGAATACCAGCCTTAAAAGTATTATTTTGCGACACTTATATCATCTCCAATCAATTCTATTTCCCTTTGTATGTGAGATATGACATCCATTTCAACGATCGTCTTTGCCTGTCTTATGGCATTAAAAATTGCCTTTGATTTTGAACTCCCATGTGCTTTAATAACTGGTTTTTTTATACCAAGAAGTGGAGCCCCGCCATATTCCGTATAATCCATCTTCTTAACAATATTTTTCAAACCATTATAAATTAAAATTGCACCTAGTTTTGTCAATAAATTTCTTTGAAGCTCCTGTTTTAACAATGAAGAGATTACAGATGCAGTTCCTTCCATTGACTTCAATATTGCATTACCAACAAATCCATCACAAGTAACAACATCAGCAATTCCATACGCTATATCTCTGCCTTCAACATTACCAATAAAGTTTAACTGGGAATTTTTGATTAAATCGTATACCTGTTTTGTCAGTTCATTTCCTTTTTCTTCTTCTGCTCCTATATTAAATAAGCCTATTTTAGGATTATCTATATTTAACATCTTTTGTGCATATACATTTCCCATTACAGCAAATTGAAACAGATTTATTGGTTTGCAATCAGTATTAGATCCTGCATCAAGCAAAATTGTAGCACCATTTAATGTTGGTAAAATCGGAGCCAAGGCGGGTCTGTCTATTCCTTTAATTCTACCGATTTTTAAAAGCGAACCAGCCATCAATGCACCCGTATTTCCTGCTGATAAAAAAGCATCTACTTCTCCTTTCTTTAGCATATCAATACCAACCGCCATAGAAGAATCTTTCTTTTTCCTGATTGCCGCCACGGGTGGTTCATTGTTTGTGATCATTTCTGTCGTATGTACTACAGTCAAACCTTTTTGTTCTTTAACATATTTATCTAAATGGTCTTTATTCCCTATAAGGACAATTTCTATGTTAAAATTCTCTAAAGCCTTATAAGCCCCTTTTATTATTTCAAGTGGTGCATAATCGCCACCCATAGCATCAACTGCTATTCTCAAGATTGTTGCATCTCCTTTTCAGTATTATCACTTTCTAATGATACTAAAATAAACTTACCTCTAAAAACTTCCTTATTTTTTACTTTTATCATAACCCATACGAAATATTTATTCCCTCTTCTTCTGATAACCTCTGCCTTTGCAACAAGACGATCACCTATCCTTACTGGATATTTATATTTTATATTTGCTACGCCTATCAACGCAACATCAGCATCAATTACAGAAATCGCCAAAGACTCTGCCTGTGAATATATATAATGTCCCCTAATAATTTTTGTCTTTAGAAAAGCCATATCAGGTGTCGGCTCAAAAACAGATATGCCACTTTTGCCCAGTTCTAAATCGATAAGCTCACCAACTATCTCACTTCCAACTATCGCTTTTACTTTACGATAGTTCTCTTCTGCAACATTTTTAATTCTCTCCCTAAGCTCTGGGATTCCAAGTTCCATCCTGTCAAGTCTTATTGTCTGTACGCTTACTGAAAACAGCTCAGCAAGCTCATCATCAGTGTAAAATGGATTTTTATCTATCTCAATCTTTAATTGTCTTAATCTCTCTTTTTTATTTAGCTTGGTGGCCACATTATCAGCTCCAAATATAAGTTGTTTTTATGACTTACTCATAATTATAAATTACAGAATATATAAAAGTCAAGAAATAAAAAGAAAAGTAATAGAGTTAACTCCATTACTTTTCTTCTACTTTCAATACCTCTTTGCCATCATAATAACCACAGCTTAAACAAACTCTGTGAGGTAACTTTGGCTCATGGCACTGTGGACATAATACATAAGCAGGTATTGCCAAACTATGACTATGTCTTCTTTTGTCCCTTCTTGCTTTCGATGTTCTACGCTTTGGAACTGGCATAAAATACACCTCCTACATTTTCTGCAGTAATTTATTCAAAACTGAAAGGCGTGGATCAACTTCTTTTATTTGGCAATCGCATTTTTCATGATTAAGATTTTTACCACAAATAGGACATAGACCCTTACAACCAGGTAAGCAAACAAACTTCATAGGAAGAGAAAGTTCTACATTTTCAATGACAATCTTAGTTAAATCTAATTTGTCATCTTCTACTTCATATGAATAGTCTTCATCAGCTTCATTTAAGATTTCATCTATTGAAATTATAAATTCGTGCTCAAATTCCTCAAGGCATCTATCACATGTAACTTTAATAGCGCCACGGACTAAGAGCTTTAAAATTATACCTTCACTATCATGCGTTATGTTTCCTGTAACACTGATTGGTTTACTGACTACGTAGCTGTTGTTATTTACCTCCAGAACACTTAAATTTTCAACGTAATTAACTTCAATGCTACGTCCCCTATGTCCCTTAATCTTTGATAAATCTATTTTCATTTTCTCACCCCAATATAATTGCCAAAATTAATTATACTAATGGGGTAAACATTTGTCAAGAATACTATTTTATACTCTCTACAATCTTTTCAGTATCCTTTGCAATCATATACTCCTCATTAGTCGGCACAACCATAACATATACCTTTGAATCTGCGGTCGATATTATAGCTTCTTTACCTCTTACATTATTTTTATCTTTGTCTAGTTTGAAACCTAAAAATTCCAATCCATCAAGTATAAACTCTCTTACTTCAGGACCATTTTCACCAATACCTGCCGTGAACACAATGACATCAGCACCACCCATTGCTGCTGCGTAAGAGCCTATTGTCTTTTTTACACGATATGCAAATACATTTAATGCAAGTTGTGCTCTCTTGTTACCATTTTTAAAAGCAGCATCCTCCAAATCTCTAAAATCACTACTTATTCCTGAAATACCATATACGCCTGACTTTTTATTCAATATGTTGACTACTTCTTCTGCAGTAATATTTTCTTTCTCCATTAGATATGAAATTATAGATGGATCAATGCTTCCTGAACGTGTTCCCATAGCCAAACCTTCTAACGGTGTAAATCCCATGCTTGTATCTATTGATTTTCCATTTTTAACTGCAGCTATGCTTGAACCATTTCCAAGATGGCATGTTATAATTTTCAAACTTTCAATAGGTTTATTAAGTATTTCTGCCGCCCTCTGTGAAACATATTTATGGGATGTACCATGAAATCCATATTTTCTAATTTTATACTTTGTATAGTACTCATATGGAATCGGATAAAGATAAGCATAATCAGGCATTGTCTGATGAAAGGCTGTATCAAAAACAGCAACCATTGGAACGTCTGGCATAATTTGCTTACAGGCTTTAATTCCTTCTATGTTTGCGGGGTTATGCAGAGGAGCTAATTCTATGCAATCTGTTATCGCCTTTAAAACATCATCATTTATAAGAACAGATGAAGTAAAATATTCTCCTCCATGTACAACTCTATGTCCAACTGCATCAATTTCTGACATATCCTTTATAACACCGTAATCACTATTTACCAATGCATCCAAAACTAATTTAATTGCATCCTTGTGGTCTTTCATATCTTTTTTTATTTTTATTTTTTCGCCGTTTGCATTGTGTGTTAAAAGCGAATCGTTTATCCCTATTCTTTCAGCAAGGCCTTTAGCTAAAACATTTCCATCCTTTGATTCGATTAATTGATACTTTAATGATGAACTTCCACAATTTATAACAAGTATTTTCATAATTTTCATCCTCCATACCATAGCTTTTTTATTGAGCTTGTACAGCCGTTGTAGCAATTACATCAATAATGTCTTTATAGCTGCATCCTCTAGATAAGTCATTTACAGGTGCTCCCATTCCTTGCGTTATCGGACCTATAGCATTTGCTTTTGCCAATCTTTGTACGAGCTTATAACCAATATTACCTGCTTGTAAATCAGGGAATATAAGCACATTAGCACGTCCTGCAACAGGACTTCCAGGTGCTTTTAACTCGGCTACTTCTTTAACAAGTGCAGCATCTAATTGCAATTCACCATCTATTGCTACATCTGGCATCAAATTTTTAGCAATTTCAGTAGCTGTTCTCACTTTATCGACTAATTCATGTGATGCGCTGCCTTTCGTTGAAAATGAAAGCATAGCAACCCTTGGTTCCATCCCCAATAAAGTTTTTGCAGTATTTGCAGATTGTACTGCTATAGATGCAAGTTCTTCTGCATTTGGTGACGGATTAACAGCACAATCAGCAAACAAAAATACTCCATTTTCACCAAATTCACAATTAGGAACTTCCATTATAAAAAAGCTTGATACAATCTTTGCATTTGGCGCTGTTTTTATAATTTGAAATGCTGGCCTTAGTAAATCAGCAGTCGCATGAATAGCTCCAGATACCAATCCGTCTGCATAACCTTCTTTTACCATCATACAGCCAAAATAAATATTATCTTTAATAGTCTCTTTAGCTTTTTCCAGCGTAATCCCCTTACTTTTTCTGAGTTCATAGAAGTCACTTGCATATTTATCAAATTTTTCTGACTTTAGAGGATCGATAATCTCGGCTTTTGAGATATCTAATCCTCCAGCAGCGTTTCTTATCTCATCTGCGTTTCCTAAAAGGATTAAATCTGCAATCCCTTCCTTCAGCACTATATCGGCCGCTTTCAGCGTTCTTGGCTCTGCACCTTCTGGCAAAACTATTTTCTTTTTATTGCTTTTTGCTTTTTCAATAATGTTTTGAATAATACTCATAAAATCTTCCCTTCCTTTTAATTATTTATGTTAATATTTTCTCCAAAATTAAAAATGGAGAAATATATTGTATACACATTTTACATTTTAACATATTTTTTATAAAATAATAAGTAAAAAACAAACATTTTTTAGAAAGGTTTTTAATAATGAGTATTTTGGGAGTAATTGTAGAATATAATCCTCTCCACAATGGGCACATATACCATATAAAAAAATCAATTGAAACAACAGGTGCAGATTTTGTCATTGCAATTATGAGTGGTAACTTTGTTCAACGAGGAATACCATCTATTATTGACAAGTGGTCAAGAGCAGAAACCGCATTATTATCAGGCATTGACTTAGTAATAGAATTGCCAACAATATATGCAGTCTCTACAGCAGAAAATTTCGCATATGGAGCAGTAAAGCTGTTAGATTCACTAAATGTCATTGACTATATTTCATTTGGGAGTGAATTGGGTTCAATTGATAAATTATATAAAATATCAAAATTCCTTTTAAACGAACCAGAAGATTATAAAGTGATTTTAAAAAGTTATTTAAAAAGAGGAATAACTTATGCAAAAGCACGTGAAATAGCTCTGTCAGAGTATTTTGGAGCAAATATTAATGATATAGTTGGAAATCCTAATAACATACTTGGCATTGAATACATAAAAAGCTTGATAAAGATAAATAGCAATATCAAGCCTGTAACCATAAAAAGACTCGGCCCTGGATATAATTCTATGAAAGCGGAGGATTCTTTTGCTAGTGCTACATATTTAAGAGAAGTTATAATAAATAAAGATTACTCTGTATTGAGCAAGTATATGCCAGAATATTCTATTGAAATTTTAAAAAGTTGTATTGATAAAGGTCATGGACCAGTCACTCTAGAGAATTTTAGCAATATAATAACATATCTGCTAAGAAACAATTATAGTATCGAAAATGTTTTTGATGTTACAGAAGGATTGCAAAATCGCATTAAAAGGGCTTCATCCCTTTTCAATAATGTAGATGAAATCATAGGCTATATAAAAACTAAAAGGTACACAGAAAGCAGAATAAGAAGAATATTACTGCATGTTTTATTAGGCATAGAATCCAATATATATTCAAGGTACGATGGCCCAAACTACATAAGAATATTAGGGGCGAATAAAAAGGGCCTTGAACTTTTAAAGATGATTAAAAATAAGACTGAAATACCAATTATAACAAAGGTTTCAAACTATAAAAAAATATTGTCTGATACATATATGTTCGAAAAGGATATTAAAGCAACTGACATATATACTCTAGCATATGAGAATGACTCAGTGTCAGGACTAGATTTTACCAAAAAGTTTATTGTAATAAAATAGTCATTTTATCATCCCCTTTTAAATAAAAATATAATGTGGAAACATAAAAGGGGGAAATATTTTGAAAGAAAATAAATCAAGAAATCTTCTAGTTATATCAGTACTGTTTATTGTTGTTTCAATTATTGTATTCCCAAAAAATTCTCTCTCAGCAGCAAAAGCAGGAATTAATTTATGGCTGTTTACAGTATTTCCTGCTTTGCTTCCATTTTTTATTGGCTCTGAATTATTGTTACAGCTAGGATTCGTAAAAAACATTGGAAAATTTTTAGAACCTATAATGCGGCCTTTGTTTAATGTCTCTGGAAATGGAGCTTTTGCTATGGCAGTCGGCTATACGTCTGGTTATCCTGTCGGAGCTCAAGTAATAAAAAGATTATGGGAAGAAAAACTTTTAAACACATCGGAAGCAGAAAGATTGATGACATTTTGCAACAACTCAGGCCCGCTATTCATGCTAGGTGTTGTTGCTATGGGCATGTTTAACAACCCAAAAATTGGATATATTGTAATGTTATCAAATTACCTGGGCTCATTTGCAACAGGTATCATATTTAGAAAACATAAGTTTAAGGAAGAAAATAGAAAGAATTTTAATTTAAGTAAAGGCGCTAAAAACAAATCTAATTATATTAATACTAATTTTGGTGAAATTTTAGGTACTGCTGTTACAACATCCATGAACACAATGATCGTCATTGGTGGATATATAATTGCTTTTTCTGTTTTAATAGAATTCTTAAAAGTTTACGGATTAATTAATATTATAGGAAAAATACTAGCACCTGTTTTTGAAATAATAGGATTTAATAAGAGCTTAATACCGGGATATATTAGTGGACTAATGGAAATAACAATAGGTTCCAGCTTGATTAGCCAAGCAACAGCGCCATTATTTCAAAAAGTCATCTTAGTAAGCTCAATATTAGCATGGGGTGGTTTTTCAACTCATGGTCAGGTAATAGGCGTTATAAACAGTACAAAGATAAATTACTTCCCGTATTTCATTGCAAAAATAATACATAGCATTATGGCTGCATTATTTTCTTATATATTTCTGAAATTTATGAACATTGGTGAGACCTCGGTATCAGAAGTTTTCTTTCAAGGAAATGTAAAAACTATGTTAAACATGTTTGAAACCTCATCATACATATTTATTGCACTGTTGTTGACGATAATTTTTCTGATAATCATCTTATCGTTGACAAAAAAAGAGGCATGATTATTTTATGCCTCTTAGCTCATCTCTATTGTTTTTTATTGTATTTAAAAGTTCTGTAACATTTTTTTCAAGTTTAGCTAATAACTCATCAGCGTAATCTTTGCTTCCAAGTCTAATTTCCTTAGCATTTGTCTGAGCTTGAGCTATAATTTCTGACGCTTTTTTCTCAGCTTTTTTAACTATTTCACTTTCGTTTACCATTTGATTTATTCTTTGTTCAGCCTCTTTTAAAATTGTTTCTGCATCTTGCTGTGCTTCAATCAATATTTTTTGTCTTTCCTGCTTGATCCATTCAGCCCTTTTTAATTCATCAGGAATTTTAATTCTTATCTGCTTTATAATTTCAAGAATTTCCTCTTTGTTTACTAATGTTTTTTGTGATAATGGTATCGTAGAACTATTCTCTATGTAGTCTTCTAATGTATCTAATAATTCTAAAACCTCAAGGTTATCAGTCGCTTCCAATAAAATGCCCCCTTATTTTTTTAGTTTTTTAAATATGTGCTTTATAACTGAATCTGGAACGAGATCCGATAAACACCCCCCAAAACTTGCGACTTCCTTTACTATGCTAGAGCTTAAATAGCCATATTTATTGCTGGTCATAAAAAATATTGTTTCGACTTCGGGATTAAGCTTTTTATTTATCAATGCCATCTGAAATTCATATTCAAAGTCTGAAACCATTCGTAAGCCTTTAACAATTATTTTTGAATTAACTTTTTCTAGGTATTCAATAAGCAAACCAGAAAAACAATCGATTTCCACATTTTCAATATCAGATGTTACTTCTTTTAACATTTCAACTCTCTCTTCTACTGAAAACATAGGAGTTTTTGATGGATTAATTAACACTGCTACAATTAATTTATCGAAAACTTTTGCCCCTCTTTTAATTATATCTAAATGTCCATTTGTTACTGGATCAAAGCTCCCTGGATACACTGCTATATTCATTTGCTGCCTCCTTATAAAAAGTTAATACAGTTTCGCCGTATTTCTTAACTCTAACTTTTTGCAAGTTTCCATATTTATCATTTAAAATATCATTTTTGTGATGTTCAACAATTATGTAACCACATGAATCCAATAGTTTATATTCGCTGATTTTATTTAATGGTTCCACATATAAATTTTTGTAGTATGGTGGATCTATGTATATAATATCAAATTTAATGTTATTTTTGCTGAAATAATATAAAGCATCAAGGACATCCATATGCAAAACTTTTGCATTGTCAGTTGAATCAAGTAACTTTATATTATCGTTTATATATTTAATATTATTATATACTTTTTCTACAAAGTAGCAAATATTAGCACCTCTGCTTAATGCTTCGATACCGATACTTCCAGTTCCAGAAAATAAATCTAAAAATCTTGAATTATATATATCAGCACCAATAATATTAAATAATGACTCTTTAACCATGTCAGATGTAGGTCTTATTGCTTTTCCTGGTGGGCATTTTAATTTTCTACCTTTGGCTTTTCCAGATATAACCCTCAAAATTACACCTCCAATACTAAAATATTTTAGCATATTTTACGATAAGATACAAAATAATGTATAAAAAATTTGAAATATGGAAAATAATATAATTGGGAAACCAATTTCCCCAAAATTCTTCCTTCAATTTCTCCTCTCCCAATCCAGGTAGTCAACTACCTGGATTATTTTAATTAAAAAGGGTAACCATACAGGCTACCCTTTTATTTAACTATTTCAATGTTCCATTATTAGCGATTTGGCTTTCAGCCATTTGGATCATTTTTCTTACCATATGACCACCTACAGCGCCGCAATCACGGGATGTAAGTGTACCCCAATAACCATCGGCTGGAGGATTTATTCCAAGTTCGCTTGCTATTTCATATTTCCATTTGCTCATAGCTTGCTTTGCTTCTCTTACTACAAGCGGATTCTTTGTCTCTGAACCTGCTGCCATTTTTATCACCTCCATTTAATGATTTCAATATTAATTTATCCATATACAATTTATATATACATGTTAATATTTTCATATATATAAAACGATATTTAATTTTTAATTTTACATAATTTATTTTTCGTAAATAAGTTTATTTAAAAAAGATACCCCGAAGGGTATCTTTTTATTATCTAAGTGTACCTTTATTAGCGATTTGGCTTTCAGCCATTTGGATCATTTTTCTTACCATATGGCCACCTACAGCACCGCAATCACGGGATGTAAGTGTACCCCAATAACCATCGGCTGGAGGATTTATTCCAAGTTCGCTTGCTATTTCATATTTCCATTTGCTCATAGCTTGCTTTGCTTCTCTTACTACAAGCGGATTCTTTGTCTCTGAACCTGCTGCATTTTTATCACCTCCATTTAATGATTTCAATATTAATTTACCCAAAAAGAATTTCTATAAACTATAATTTCATTAGCAAAATTGTATAAAGGTGATAAAAATGGTTTATTATTTAATCTAATTCAAAAAATATACCAACTGCATATGGACCTGCATGAACGCCAGCTGAGCAACCAGCTCTATTCTTAATAAAATTCGCAACTCCAAACTCGTTTCTAATGGCATTTTCAATTTCAAGCATAAACTCTTCTCTATCAGTGTGCAGCAATCCTATCTCCTTTCTTTTGAAATTAACATTTGTTTCTTTCATATAGTTTATTATCCACTTTATTGCATTTTTTCTTCCTCGTACCTTATCTTTTATTTCTAACTCTCCATCATTATTGACTAAAATAGGCTTTATATTTAAAATACTACCTAGTATAGCCTGTGATTTTTTTAATCTTCCACCTCTATAAAGATATTCTAAAGAATCAAAAATCATTATATAACTTATTTTTGGTATCATGTCATTGATTTTGCCAACTATCTCATCTCTTGTACTACCGTTTCGAGCCATTTTAGCAGCTTCTATAACTAAAAGTCCAGAACCTAACGAAAAGTTTTTCGAATCGAGCACTGTTATTTTTGAATTTTTTAAGTTTTCTTTAGCCAATAATGCTGATTGGTATGTACCACTCAATTTAGATGACAATAGAATGCAGATAATTTCATCATAGCTTTTTAATAAATCGCTAAAAACTTCCATAAATTCAATTGGAGATATTTGAGATGTTGTCGGCGTTTTCCCTGAATTTAACAGATCGTAGAAATAATCTTTTTTTATATCTATCCCATCTTTGTAAGATACACCATCAATGTCAATAGTCAAGGGAACAACATAAATATCGTACAATTTTACTATGTCATCAGGTATATCTGATACACTGTCTGTAACTATAGCAATCTTGCTCATTTTGATTTCCTCCCTCATGTTAATTTAATACAATCCCTTCCAATTTATCTTTAAATCGCTCAATTAGTTCGGCTTTCATCTTATCATGCCTTTTGAATGTAATATCGTTGTTTAAAAATTTTTCAACAGCTTTTTGAGCCAATTTCAATATTTCAATATCTTCAAAAATATTTGCTAATTTCAATTCTGGCAATCCATGCTGCTTTACACCAAAAAATTCACCTGGTCCTCTTATTTCCAAATCTTTTTCAGCAATTTTAAAACCATCATTAGTTTCAGTCATCACTTTCAATCTTTTTTTAACAACATCTGAATATGAATATGCTATAAGGATACAATAAGATTGATGCGATGATCTTCCTACACGTCCTCTTAATTGATGAAGTTGTGCCAACCCAAATCTTTCAGCATTTTCAATAACAATAACTGAAGCATTTGGCACATTCACGCCAACTTCTATAACCGTTGTAGACACTAATATATCTATTTTCCCATTAACAAATTCATTCATAACTTTATTCTTATCATTTGAGTTCATTCCACCATGTACTAAACCAACTCTAAATTCTTTAAAAACCCCTTTGTAAATCTCTTCATATACAACTTCTGCCGATTTTGCATTAATCAGGTTTGAATCTTCTATTAATGGACAAACAATATACGCTTGACGTCCTTTTTTTACTTCATTTATGACAAATTTATATGCTCTATCTCTTAAAGTAGCACTTATTGCATATGTCTCTATTTTCTTTCGTCCCGGTGGCAATTCATCTATCACAGATATATCTAAATCACCATATAACATAAGTGCCAATGTTCTTGGTATAGGCGTTGCCGTCATCACTAAGACATCCGTTTGTTCACCTTTTTCTTTAAATACGGCTCTTTGTCGAACGCCAAACCTGTGTTGCTCATCAGTTATTGCTAAACCTAAATTTTTGAATTGTACATTTTCCTCAATTAAAGAATGAGTACCAACTAATATATCAATTTCGCCATTTCTAATTCCCTCAATAATATTGTTTTTCTTTCTAGTACCAATACTTCCAGTAAGCAATTCAATTTTTATATTTAATTCGTCATATAGTTCTTTTAAAGTATAATAATGCTGTTTTGCAAGTATTTCTGTCGGAGCCATTATAGAAGCCTGATATCCGTTTTTCACAGCGACATACATGGCTGCTGCTGCTATAATCGTCTTTCCTGAGCCAACATCGCCTTGCAAAAGCCTATTCATTACTTTCCCTGAACACATATCATCAAGTATTTCATTTAAAACTCTCTCCTGCGCTTGTGTAAGGCGAAATTTTAACTTGCTAAAAAAATCTTTTAAATCGACACGTTTAAACTTTATACCTGTTTTTCCTTCATTGTATTTATTTTTTATCAAAGCTAACCCTAATTGCAAAATAAAAAATTCTTGAAAAACAAGTCTATATTTGGATTTTTCAAGCATTTTTGAAGACTCAGGAAAATGTATATTTTTTATTGCACTTTTAATATCTAGCAAATTATATTCTTCTAAAAAATTTTCATCAAATATTTCTTCTATGTCATTTAAATATTCTTTCAAAAGATTGAAAATTATATTCCTTATAACTTTTTGGCTCAGTCCTTCAGTTAATTTATATATTGGCACAATCCTTCCAGCATTGATATTTAGACTATCGCTTCTATCCATAATCGGATTCTCTACATATATCTGTCCATATTTATAAGAAACTTTGCCATTTATAATATATTCTTCACCTAATTTAAAATTGCTCTTTATGTACGGCTGATTATACCAAACAAGTTCAACCGCACCACTTCCATCTTTAACAGGTATCTTTGTAATAGTTAATCTTTTTACTTTATATTCCCTTGCTTTACCCGCTATATAAGCCTTAAAAGTCTGCTTTTCACCGATCTTAAGCATATCTATTGGTATTATTTTATCTCTATTTTCATATTCTTTTGGATAATATTCCAGCGCATCCTTTACTGTTTCTATGCCAATTTTTTTTAATAATATAGCTCTTTTAGGACCTACTCCCTTTACATATTGTATAGATTTTGAAAGATCCATATAATCACCTATTCAATGGAAATTACATAATAATACAAGGGCTGTCCACCATATTGAATGTCTATATCTCCGTCAAATGAAATAAAATCTTGTAAGTCCTTTGCTTTATCTTTCGAAACATCTTTACCATAATAAATAGTTATTATAGAAGCATCATCAGATATATTATCGCTTATAATTTTTAAAGCGACTTCGTTATAATCAGTACCAATTGCAGTAAATTTACCATCTACAAATCCTAATATGTCACCACTTTTAATATTTATTCCATCAATAACTGAGTCCCTTATAGAATATGTTATTTCTATTGTTGTAATTTTCTCAATTGTATCATTTATGCTTCTTATTACATCATCTATACTCATATTTGCATCGACATTTATTATTGCACTGACTGCCTGATTGAAACTTTCAGTAGCGATCACATATATGTTTTTATCAGACATCGACATGGCTTGTTCACAAGTCATGATTATGTTCTTATTATTTGGAAAGACAATTATATTTTCAGTATTTATTTTTTCTAACCCCTTTAAAATATCCAAAGCACTAGGATTCATAGTTTGTCCCCCATCAATTACAACGTCACATCCTAATTCTTTGAATATTTTACTTATTCCATCTCCAGGAGATACAGCCAAAAATCCATATTTTTTAGCAGGAAGACTATTATCTTGTTTTAAATTATTTTTTGTTTCCAATATGATATTTTCATGTTGAATTTTCATATTGTCAATTTTGACCTTTAATAAATCACCATACTTTAAGCCCTCTTGCAGTACTAAACCAGGATTATTTGTATGAATATGCACTTTTATAAGATCGTCATCACCAACAACAATTAAACTGTCACCAAAAGATTCTATTTCACTTTTCAACTTATAAGACATTTGTGAATTGGCATTTATAAGCATTTCCGTACAATATTTGAAATTTATATTTGTCAGGTCAGCTTCATTTGTAGAAACATCGTTTGTTGTATATTCTTGAACAACTTCATGTCCTTTTATTGTTTCCAGCATTCCTAACAATATAAACAAAAACCCTTTACCACCAGAATCGACTACACCAGCCTGTTTCAATACAGGTAGCAAATCAGGAGTCCTTTCAACTGATTCTGCAGCAGCTTTTACAATCCCATCAATAAATACTTCAAAGTCCTTTATTTTGCTTAATTTTAAAGCTTTATTGGCACAGTCTTTAACAACAGTCAGAATAGTCCCTTCAGTAGGTTTCATCACTGCTTTATAAGCAACAGAAGAACCCATATTTAGCGCTTCTGCAAAATCTTTTGTAGTGATTATATCGTGATTTAAAAGGCTTTTAGCAAATCCTCTAATAATTTGTGACAAAATCACACCCGAATTTCCCTTGGCTCCCAGCAAAGCACCCCTTGAAAGACTATTTAATATATCGTTTATATTATCGGATGCTTTTTCCATTTCTTTAACAGCATAATTTAAAGTGTATGCCATATTAGAACCAGTATCACCATCTGGAACCGGAAAGACATTTAATTTATTCACTTCATCAGATTTATTTGATAAATATTGAGCCCCACCTTTAAATAAAAGTTTTAAAGTTTTACCATCTATATGATCCAACAGTATTTCCTCCTCAGATATCAACTTTTATGCTCTGCACATTTACGACTACATTTTTAACTTTGATTCCAGTAAATGTCTCTATAGTATACTTAACTTTTTCAATTATATTTGCTGCAACAGTTTTTATATTTACACCGTACTCAACTATAATGTACAAATCTATAACCATTCCGTCTTCGTCTGATGTAATCTTAATTCCCTTACCTGATTGTTCATTTTTAAAAAGCTCTATGAGTCCATCAGGTCCACGCTTTCCTAAGCCAACAATACCATAACATTCAGAAGTCGCATAACTCGCTATAGATGCAATAACATCTGTAGAAATATCTATTTTACCTAAGTTATTTTTGGTTTGATCCATTTATATAACCTCCTATCATAATTATATTTTACCTTATCCTGTTTAAATCATCAACAAAGGAAAAATAATTACTATATTATGGAACTATTTATTAAATTTTAATTCAAAAAGTATTTACATATATGAAATATAATGTTAAAATATCATTGTTGTGTAAATGCATAAATTAAGTTCATTAATTATTAACCTTGAAGAAAATTTATTTTTTTGTTAAAATGGTATTGTTGACAAAAAGGAGGTGCACATGATGAGAAAATGCGACGTTTGTGGAAAAACACCAATGGCAGGGTATCAATATAGTCATTCCCACAGAAAATCAATAAAGAAATGGCAGCCAAATTTAAAACGTGTTAGAGCTATTGTTGATGGAACACCTGTAAGATTAAATGTTTGTACGAAATGTTTAAAATCAGGGAAGGTTAAGAGGGCCATATAAAGAAAGACGTGCATAAATGCACGCTTTTTATTTTTTACCTTTGATTATAGAACTTAAAAATTTTTTAATAAAACCGGGAATTTTAAAATAAAAGACTTTCGGTTCTTTTTTCTTGCTCATATTTATCCCCCTTTATCATTTCTATTCTAAACTATTTATTTACTATTTGAAATATGCATTAATATAATATCCGATCATTATAACAGATAGACCTAGTAGTACCATCCATAGCCAGCTAGGTATGTATATTACAAGAATAAAAATTCCTAAAGCCATAATTATATATCCTATTGAGTAATTCATTTTTTTATTTAAGTTTCTTATTTTTCTATATATTTTGTTCCACATAAAACCCCCTCCTTACACAATAATATTTTATTCGAAAGGAAAGGGTAATGTGCTAATCTTTAGATTTTATTACTAATAATAATCCACTGTCAATTTTAATCTTAATCTTATTATTTATAAAAACATTGCTTATACCATAAGGCATATCCAATGACATATCCTGCCCTGATAAAGAATAATATAATCCATCAGTGTATATTCCCTTTACATCTGTACTATATGGAATTAATGAAACAATGTCACCTATCTTGCCTTCTAATTCTAAAGACCTATCTACAAGATGAATTTCATTTTTTTCGCTTGCTATTATTCCCTTTATATTTCTTTTTAGTAGGTACAATAGAAGTGACAGATTTGCTATAGAATGATCAAATCTGCTTCCTGTTGATGCTATATATATGATTTCATCAGTTCCAAGTTCTATAGCTTTAAGCGTCGCTAACTGAGTATCTGTTTCATCTTTCTCTGTTGGATATTTATCTACTTGAACGCCATCTTTTTTATAATAGTCAATAATTTGTTTATCTGCCGAATCAAGATCTCCTATAATGAGATTGGGAACTATTCCTAATTTATATGCAATATTTGCACCACCATCAGCACAAATTACATAATCGCAATTATTAATTAATTCCCTTATATAATCAGAGTCGTTAAACTCCCCATTTGAAATAATGCATGTTTTCATCTTTTTACTGCACCTCTAAGTTTTTTTATATTTTCTCCAGGGTCGCCACTACCAAATATTGAGGATCCTGCCACTATCACATCAGCTCCAGCAAAAACTACATCATTGATGTTGTCTACATTAATCCCACCGTCAACCTCTATCTTGAAATTCAATCCTCTACTTTTTCTAATATATGCTAGTTCACGTATTTTTTCATACATTTCATCTATAAATACCTGTCCCCCAAACCCAGGATTTACAGTCATTATCAGAACCATATCAACCGATGGCAGTACATATTTCAATGTTTCTAACGGTGTTGCTGGATTTAATGCAACACTAGCCATAATACCAATAGATTTAATAAACTGCAACGTTCTATCTAAATGTAAACATGCTTCCTGATGAACCGTGATATTTTTTGCCCCTGCTTCGGCAAATTCTTTTATGTATTTATCAGGATCTTCTATCATTAAATGTACATCAAAGGGAATATCAGTCTTACCTTTCAAAGCCTTTAATACCAACGGGCCAATTGTAATATTTGGAACAAAATGTCCATCCATTACATCTATATGTAAAAATTCAGGTTTTTCTTTTTCAGCTTTTTTTATATCAGATAGTAAATTCCCAAAGTCTGCAGATAATATAGATGGAGAAATTTCCATTCTCAATATCTCCTCCTTTTATTAGACTTTAACTCATTATATAAATTTAGATAATTAGAATATCGTATTTTATCTATTAACCCATTACTTACGGCAATTTTTACGCCACAATCAGGTTCATTTATGTGCAAACACGATTTAAATCTGCAATTTGTTTCATATTCTTTAAAATCTCTAAAATAATATTTAAGTTCAGCTTCATCTAAATCTAAATTTAATGAAGTAAAACCAGGCGTATCTAATACATAGCCGTTTTCAAAAGGAATAAGCTCTACACTTCTTGTAGTATGTTTTCCTCTTAGCAGCTTTTCGCTTAAATCTCCAATTTCCTGCTTATTAGTTCCATGTATACAATTTATTAACGATGATTTTCCTACGCCTGACGGCCCTGTAAAAAACGAAGTTTTTCCAATCAACATTGCCTTTAACTTATCAATACCACTATTATCAAACTTTGAAGTAGCAATAACGTCATAGCCTAAATTTTTATATAAATTATACAATGGTAGAAAAACATCTTCAGTCACTAAATCAATCTTATTTATACATATTACAGGGTGTATTTCATTTAATTCAGTTAATATAATCATTTTATCAAGCTGTAGTCTATTTAAAACAGGATTTACAATAGAAAAAGTTATTATTGCTTGATCAACATTAGATACTGGCGGTCTTACTAATTCATTTTTTCTGTTATGTATATTTATTATGAAACCATCTTTTAAATTTTCTGTTTCAATATCAACATTATCCCCTACTATTGGTACGATGTTTGATATTCTGAATTTACCACGAGCACGGCATTCTATAATGCCATGCTCGGTATATACATAATAAAACCCTCCAATGCCTCTTATAATTCTGCCAGTTAACCTCACTAAAATTTCGCCCCCATTGTCTTATATATACTGCCATTTATATCAACTTCTATAATAACATTTCCTTTGCCACTAACAGGAACTGTTATTGGACTATCAGCAGAAGTAAAAGTATTAGAATATTGTAATGTTTTATTGCCATCTTGTATCACATAAACATCAACTTTCATAGTCCCTTCTTGATTTGGTAAATCTATTGTAATATTTTTTGTTTTGTAATCAGATGGTAATTGTGATTGCTGCTGTTGCTGCTGAACTGCTTTACTGACAATTAAATCTACAGATTTACCTTTTTGTATACTGGTGCCTTGGGGAATACTCTGGTCTATTACAAAGTTGTCAGGCACACTATCGCTAGACTGGGTTGTTATATTACCAACTTTAAGACCGACATTTTCCAATGCTTTTGTTGCATCGTCAAGTGACATATTTACAACATTAGGTACTGTTACCATTTCTGGACCTTTGCTTACGTAAAGATCAACAACAGTATTGCTTTCAACTTGAACACCTTGCCTTGGATTTTGGTCATACACATAACCATTAGGATAGCTGTCATTATAATCCCAAATCAAGTTAGCATTTAAACCGCTATTTTTAATTTTTAATTGTGCATCCCTATATTCACTGCCTATAACATTTGGCACGACTGATGTCTGTTTGCCTTTACTAACCACTACATTTACTGTACTTCCTTTCTTTACCCTTTCCCCAGCTGGCGGATTCTGTGATAAAATTGTATTAGTTGGTGCATCGCTGTACTGGCTATCTGTTATGTTCAATTTTAAATTATTGCTTTCTAAAATGCTTGTTGCCTTATCAAGAGTTTGCCCTTTTATATTAGGAACAGTTACTTCATCTGCTATTGCCATGTTATTCAAAAAATACATGGTTCCATACGATAGCGATGCCATTAATGCCAGAATTAGCAATGCAATTCCTATATTTCTAAAAATTTTGCCACTCTTTTTCTTCTTTTTAAGAGTCTTCGTTCCTGATAGCTTCTCATTTATTTCTTCAGATTTCATGACCCGCGTTACATTATTATCATTTTCATCTGCTATAATCAATTTATCTGGATTATTTATATATGTCTCAATATCATTTAATAGTTCGCTTGCACTTTTATATCTAAAATTTATATCTTTTTCTGTTGCCTTTAATACTATTTTATCCAGTTTGTACGGTACTTTTGGATTTATTTTAGATGGCGGCACAATATTTTCTTGTATATGCTTTAATGCAACTGAAATTGGGCTTTCACCTTCGAAAGGAACTTTACCTGTAAGCATCTCATACATAACAATTCCTAGAGAATATATATCAGTCTTTTCATCTATCATAGCACCTTTCGCTTGTTCAGGCGAGAAATAATAAGCAGTACCAAGCACATCTCCGCCACCATATGTTATTGTTGAACCATTTGCAGCCCTAGCTATCCCAAAATCGGTAACCTTCACAATATTATCATCTGTTACTAGTATATTCTGTGGCTTTATATCCCTGTGGACAATATGATTTTTATGAGCATGTTCCAATGCACTGCAAACCTGCCTTGTTATGTCGAGAGCTTTTGGTAAAGGCAAAGGCCCATTAGCGTCTCTTATCAATTGTTTTAATGTTTTACCATTTACATACTCCATTACAATATAATAAATATCTCCCTCTTGACCTACATCATATATACTTACTATATTAGGATGAGAAAGGCTAGCTGCTGCTTGTGATTCTCTTTTAAATCTTCTCACAAATTCTTCATCTGCTACAAATTCAGAGCGCAATATTTTTATGGCAACTATTCTATTTAAAAGATGGCATTTAGCTTTATAAACCTTTGCCATACCACCTTCACCAATTTTTTCCAATATCTCGTATCGGTTGCCAAGCATTCTCCCTATCATATTGTCACGCCTCCTTTACCGCCACAATTGTAATGTTATCATATCCACCATTTTGTTTGGCAAGTTTTATTAAATTATCACATACTTCGTTTATATTTTCAGAATTTTTAAACTCTTCAAGAATCAAATCATCTGTAAGCATGTTGGTCAATCCATCTGTGCACAACAAATAAACATCATTTTTTAAAACCTTACCAGTAAATATATCAACTTCTATATCCTCATCAATGCCCAATGCCCTAGTTATT
Source organism: Thermoanaerobacterium sp. CMT5567-10 (assembly GCF_030534315.2). NCBI lineage: Bacteria > Bacillati > Bacillota > Clostridia > Thermoanaerobacterales > Thermoanaerobacteraceae > Thermoanaerobacterium > Thermoanaerobacterium sp. CMT5567-10. Next base: position 2,998,787 of record NZ_CP130558.2, on the reverse strand, counting down.
ATATTTTTTTGCGGATGAATTCTTGCTTCTTCCTGCGTTATCCTACCTAATTTTACTAGTTCTTCCACATATGAGTGATCTTCTGTAATTTGAATAAGACTACCATCTCTAATGAGGTATGCTCTGCTATCTCCAATATGACCGACAAAATAGTTATCATTTTCTATTAAAAGTAAAGTTAATGTTGTACCCATTCCAGTTAAATCTATATCAGAAAACGACTTGTTAAAAACAAAAGAATTTGCTGTTGTTATTGCATCTTTTATAAATTTTTTTATTGATTCGTCATCTTTGTTACAATTATCATAATTGTCAAAAAAATACTTAGTTACTGTCTCTACCGCATATTTGCTTGCAACCTCTCCACCGTTGCATCCACCCATGCCGTCAGCAACTATAAAAAGATTTAGATTCTTATTATCAGAAATATAATACGAATCTTCATTATTTTCTCTAACATTGCCTGTATCTGTCAAAGCATATACTAACATTTGTTTTATTTCACCCTTCCAGCTAAATATTTCCTTCTCAATTGCCCACAAGCAGCGTCAATATCACTACCAAGCTCACGCCTAACTGTACACGTAATGCCATTTTCTTCAAGAGTATTTTTGAAAGCCATTATTTTCCTATTGTCAGCTTTCTTATATCCAATTTCACCTACATAATTAATTGGTATCAAATTAACATGGCACAGAAGACCCTTTAAGAGCTTTGATAATTTTACGCTTATCTCATGGCTATCATTTACATCTTTTATTAGCGAATATTCAAAAGTCACTCTTCTATGAGTCTTATCAATATAATACTTACATGCTTTTATCAAATCTTTTATGGGATATACCTTATTTATTGGCATCAACTGTGTTCTTAAATCATCCGTAGGTGCATGTAATGATATAGACAAATTAACACCTAAACCTTCATTTGCAAAATCATAAATTTTCGGAACAATCCCACATGTAGAAATAGTAATATGCCTTATGCCTATGCTCATACCAAAGGGATTATTGACAATTTTTATGAATTTCATAACCTCATCATAATTGTCAAATGGCTCTCCACTGCCCATCAATACTATATTTGATATTTTACCATAATCATTATTCATTATAAGAACTTCATCTACCATTTCAGATGCTTTTAAATTTCTAACTTTTCCTTCAATTCCTGATGCGCAAAATGAGCATTTCATATTGCATCCTACCTGAGTAGATATACAGGAAGTATTGCCAAAACTATACTTTATAGCCACACCTTCAACTATATTTTCATCCTCAAGTAAAAAAAGATACTTTGCTGTCTCGTCTACATCTGAAACCAATTTCCGAACAATTTTTAAGCTAGATATATATGCTATATTTTTTAATTTTTGTCTCAACTCTTTTTTTAAATCTGTCATATCATCGAAATTTGTTACTCCTCTATAGATCCATTGAAAAACTTGCTTTGCTCTGTACTTTGTTTCTCCAATATCGATAAAAAATTTTTCTAGTTCATCAATAGTCATATTTTTTAAATCGACCAATTAAAACGCCTCCAAATTTTCTTACAGATATTATATCATAAAAAATTAGTTATTTCTCTGCATTTTGCATATAAAAAAACCATCTGTATTGTTTATATTTGGTAGCAGTTGTATACATCCTCTATCATCTACATAAGATATTAATTTCTCTGGCAAAAAAGGCCTTATATCAGAAATCTTAAACTCTTTATTTTCATTTAAAAACTTATCAACTACATTCATATTTTCTTCTCTGCCTATTGTGCAAGTGCTGTATAAAATATACCCACCCCTTTTTACATATTTAGAGCTGGAAGAAAGTATGCGATACTGTATGTTATTTAGTTCTTCAAAATCTTTCTCTGTATAATTTTTCAATTTTATATCCGGTTTTTTTCTTATGATCCCTATTCCACTGCATGGAACATCAACAAGAACTTTATCAGCTTTATCAATATATTCACTATTTACATTAGTTGAATCAAATACAAGTGCATCTATATTATCTATGCCTAATCTCCTGCAATTTCTTTTTATTAAGTCTATTTTATGTTCATATATGTCAAACGCTACTATTTTACCTTTGTTATTCATTAATTGAGACAGATGAGTAGTTTTTCCTCCAGGCGCACTGCAAACATCCATCACCATGTCGTCAGGCTCCGGAGATAAAACCTTTGAAATAATCATGGCTCCTTCATCTTGAACCTGTATTAATCCATCATTATACATTTCATCATTGGTAATATTTTTTAAGCCTATATAGTAAGCCTCATCATTGTACAATCCTTTTTTATAGTTAAGTCCCCTATACTTTAATTTTTTTTCAAAACTTTTTCCATCAATCTTTAAAGTATTAATCCTGATTGATATTTCAGGTCTGCCATTAAGCGATTCTAATATACTCTCTGTAGCATCTCTATCGTAATTATTTAACAGTCTTTTAACAATCCATTCAGGAAATGAATATTTAAAAGATAAATATTCGGTTAAGTTTTCATCAGGTTGTAAAAACTTAATCTGCTTAGTATTGCGTAAATAACTTCGCAATACTGCATTGACAAACTTAGAAGCATACTTTCCTACATACTTTTTTGCAAGATTAACTGATTCATTTATAGCTGCATAATCGGGAACCTTGTCCATATACATTAGCTGAAACAAACCCATTTCAAGTATTATAAGAACCTTATCGTCAATTTTTTTAATACCTCTCGTTGAGTAATGATCGATAATATGATCTAGCGTATACTTTCTTTCTATCGGCCCAAAAACTATCTCTTTAATAAAACTTTTATCTACGTCTTCTATTTCATCATTATTTAAATATTTATTAAGCACAATATTTAAATAACCTTTTTTTGCAAATACGTCGTATAAAATTTTAAAAGCAATATCTCGCTGATTCATAATACACCTCTGTATTTATTTAAAATACTCAAATAACTTTTATCAATAAAAAATAAAATGTCTAAAAAAGAAGGGATAGAAAATTAGTCTCTCCTATCCCTTAGTATTAATAATCTGACAAGATTCATAATAGAGGCAAATGCCGCAGCAACATAAGTTAATGCTGCTGCATTAAGCACTTGCCTTGCTGGATAAAGTTCATCCCTCATAAAGAGTCCACCTGACTCAAGAAGCTTTATAGCTCTATTGCTTGCATTCAGCTCCACAGGCAGTGTTATTATCTGAAATAAAACTACTGCTGAAAATAATATAATGCCTATATCGATTAGCTGTGTAGAACCAAATATAAATCCCACTATCAAAAGCGGCCAAGAAACACTGGTGCCAATATTAGCGACTGGAACAATGGCGTTTCTTAATTTGAGTGGAATATATCCACTAGCATGCTGTATTGCATGTCCTGTTTCATGTGCTGCAACACCTATAGCTGCTATAGAATCACTTCCATATACTGTCTGAGACAACCTCAATACCCTGCTTCTTGGATCATAATGATCAGTTAAACTTCCTGGTATCATTTCAATACTTACATCATAAAGCCCTGCTTCATTAAGCAATCTTCTAGCAACTTCATATGCTCTATAGCCATATCTATTTCTGACATTTGAGTATTTACTAAACGTACTTTGAACTTTAAATTGTGCATACATCGCAAGCAAAATTGCAGGTATAAGCAAAATATATGTGGGATCATAATACCAAAACATAATACTATCCTCCATTCGTGAAATTTATGATCGCTTTTTCAATCTCATTTATATTTACCTTTGTATTAAAACATGGACCATTAGGTCTTGTATTTATTATACCATAAACGGGTATTTTTTTTACATCCAATATTCCACTTGTCAAATCTCTTTCACAAGCAATGGCAATAATAGCTTTGGGCTTTATATCTTTCACGACTTTTCTTGCCAATGTACCTCCTGTTGCGACTGCAACTTTAACGCCATACTTATCTTTTAATTTTATTAGATCACTGACTTGGCATTTTCCACACCTTCGGCAATTATCAATATCGTTTGTCACTTTAAATTTACATTCATTAAATTGTAAACAATGTGGCGTCAATATTAAAAGTTCCTCAGGCAAATATTTCTCATGTCTAGAATTAACCAAAAAATTATTTATATTTGTAAAAGACTGCTGAAATTTTTCTCTATCAATGCCTAAAAATCCACCTAATATCTGTAATACTGGATACGAAGCATCTATTAAAGTTAACAATATCTTATTTAATGTACGGTTATTACTTTTGCTATAAACTAAATATATAAAACCAATAATACAAAAAATCAAAAAAATAGTCACTATTGAAAAAAACAAAATTAAAGAGCCCATTAATAAATTGTACATTACAGAGCTTTTACTTTTTAATATGAACAATAGAAATAAAATTCCGGCAATCAATAAAATTATTAATACACTTAAAAGACCTAAAAATATACGTTTTTTACCTGTCAAAATTATATCCCCTCTAATTGTTCACCTTTTTCAATTGTATGGCCCCTCAAAAATTCTTCCACAGTCATTCTTCTTTTACCTTCTGATTGAATTTCTAATATTTTTAATGCATCTTTGCCACATTTAACTATTAAAGCACTGCCTGTAGTAATTATAGTGCCCGGCTTTTCTTTACCTTCATATGAATATACTTCTGCTGCCCATATTTTTAACATATTGCCTTTATAATACGTATATGCTACAGGCCAGGGTCTCAGTCCTCTTACAAGATTTTTTATCTCAACTGCGCTCTTTTGCCAATCAATAAGTCCTATAGATTTTTCCAATATTGGAGCATATGTTGCCTTGCTATCATCTTGCTTTACAGGCTTTAATGCACCATCTACCATTTTATTAATCGCTTCAATCAAAGCATTTCCACCAAGAACAGCTAATTTGTCATGAACAGTTTCAGAATTATCTTCTTCCAATATAGGGATAGACTTTTGCAATAAAATATCGCCGGTATCCAATCCTTTTTCCATATACATGATTGTTATTCCTGTTTCCTTTTCGCCATTTATAACCGCCCAATTTATTGGTGCTGCACCTCTATACTTTGGGAGCAAAGATGCATGTACATTAATACAACCATACCTTGGTATTTGCAATATCTCTTCAGGCAGAATTTTACCATACGCAGCCACAACAATCAAATCCGGATTCAGCTTCCTTAACTTATCAAATACTTCTTTATTATTTTTAAGTTTTGGCGGCTGGAATACGTCTATATTGTTTTTTATAGCACACTCTTTTACAGGAGAATAAGATATTTTTTTGCCTCTACCTCTTGGCTTGTCAGGTTGAGTTATAACCAGCATTACATTATGGCCGAACTCAATCAGCTTTTCAAGAGATGGAACAGCAAATTCAGGTGTTCCCATAAACACAATGTTCAAATCACTCAGCCTCCAGTTTTTCTTCTTCATCTTCATTTATAATCCTTATCGCTTTGTCAATAAATAATACTCCGTTCAGATGATCTATTTCATGTGATAATGCTCTAGCTAAAAAGTCTTCTCCTTCTATTTCCTTTATATCTCCATTTCTGTCTTGATACTTAACCTTGATTTTCTTAGGTCTTTTAACTTCCGCAGTTACATTTGGTACACTTAAGCAACCTTCTTGTCCTATCTGCTCCCCTTCTTCTAGAATTATTTCTGGATTTATCAATTCAATGAGGCCATCGCCTATATCTATGACAACCAGCTTTCTTAAAATTCCGATTTGGTTCGCAGCAAGTCCAACACCATCTGCACTATACATAGTTTCTGCCATATCATCTAAAATCATTAATATATGATCATCAATCTTTTCAACATATTTTGCCTTCTTATATAATACAGGATCTCCTATTTTTCTAATATACCTCAATGCCATAAAAATCCTCCTTAAATTAAATTTAGCGGGTCCAAATCAAACGATATTTTAATGCCTCTATGCAACTTAAGAGTATTTAAAACATCGCAAACATTCTGCAAAATACCTCTATCGCTGGATTTTATAATAATCTGCCACCTATAGTTATTCTTTATTCTTTCTATAGGAGCAGACGACGGACCTAACACTTTATTATAGCTCTTTTTTTCACTTTTGTTAATAGTTTTATAAACTAAATTATACACTGACGCTGCACAATTTACCACATCATTTTTTATAGGACCTGAAATTACAATATTTAGCAAATGTGTAAAAGGTGGATACATGTAAATTTCTCTATACCGAATTTCCTCGTTATAAAATGATTCATAATCTTGATTTTTTGCTGATACAATACTGTAATTATCTTCTTCATATGTTTGAATAATTACTCTTCCAGGTTTACTTCCTCGCCCAGCTCTTCCTGCTACCTGAGTTAAAAGCTGAAAAGTTTTTTCACCCGATCTAAAATCTGGTATATTTAGCGTTACATCAGCTAAGACTACTCCAACCAATGTTACATTAGGAATATCAAAGCCTTTCGATATCATTTGAGTACCTATTAAAATATCTGCATGTCCATTTTTGAACTCATTGAAAATTTTTTCATGGGCTCCTTTTGTTTTCGTAGTATCTACATCCATTCTTAAAACTCTGCTTCTAGGAAATAATTTTTTTATTTCTTTTTCTACCCGTTCTGTACCAATACCTAAATATCTAACTCTTTTGCTACCACATTTAGGACATACGTAAACTGTATTAATATTGTACCCACAATAATGACATCTCAGCTTTCCTTCATTAGCATGAAATGTAAGCGATATGTCGCAATTAGGACATTCAGGAACGTAACCGCAATCTCGACACATAACAAAAGAAGAATAACCCCTTCTATTTAAAAATAATATTGTCTGTTCACCATTCATTAAGTTTTCTCTTATCTCTTTATACAGTTTTCTGCTAAATATTGAATTATTCCCATCGGCTAATTCACGGCTCATATTTACGACTTCAACTTCTGGCAATTCAAGTCCAATTCTTTCTTTTAATTTTAATAATTTATATTCATTCCTTAAAGCTTTATAATACGACTCTATCTGAGGAGTAGCAGAACCAAGAAGTAAAACTGCTTTTTCTATTTCACACCTTTTTTCTGCAACTTCTTTTACATTGTATCTAGGTTTAAAATCAGATTGTTTGTAGGTGTTCTCATGCTCTTCATCTATAATGATTAATCCTATGTTTGAAAATGGAGCAAATATGGCATTTCTTACACCGACGACAACCTTAACATCACCATTTTTTATTTTTCTCCATTCATCGAACCGCTCACCATCCGATAGTCCACTGTGAAGAACAGCAACTAAATTGCCAAATCTCGATATAAACCTTTCTATTGTCTGAGGTGTTAAAGATATTTCAGGTACTAATACAATTGATTCTTTCCCTTCCTCAATGCATTTTTCTATGAGTTGAAGATAAACTTCAGTTTTACCACTGCCGGTAACACCAAACAAAAGATATTTTTCAAAAACATTTTTACCTATTGAATGTTTTACTTCATTAATTACATATTCCTGCTCTTTTGTAGGAACAAGTTTATCTGTCCTTTTATAATCTGGCATTTTAAGTCTATTTACTTCGTCGTAATATACATAGATAATTCCTCTTCTGACTAAACTATTTACCGTTGAATAACTGACATTTAAATCTTTAACTAAATCCGATAATAAAACTGTGCCATTGTCTTTAAGATAATTTAATATTTCTAATTGCCTTGATGTAATTGAAACATCATCTAGGTATCCATTATTAAGCGTCACCTTTTTTACTTTCTTTATGCCGTTTTTTATTCCTGAAGGCACAATACATTGTAAACTTTCAGATAAATTACATCTATAATAGTCTCTCATCCAAATAGCTAAATTTAATAATTTTTCATCAAACACAGTAATATCGTCTAAAACACGCATTATTGGCTTTATTTTCTCAATTGGTAAGTCGGTCTTTTCCAATAAATTTATTACATATCCCTCAACAAAACTTTTGTTGACAGGAACCAAGACTCTCATGCCTATTTTTAAATTATTAATGTCATCAGGTACTCGATATGTAAGTATTCTATCTATATTTCGTGAAAATTCATTTAAAACAACATTGACAAACATATATACCCCCATAAAAAAAAGCCGCTAAGGCTATAAATTAAAATATTTTTTTATTTCATCAAGTATTGTATGTGCTACATCAGTCTTACTCATTAATGGATATTCTTTTATATTCAGGTCTTTATCTATTATATTAACTATATTAGTATCCCCTGAAAATCCAGCACCTTCCATTGAGACATCATTAGCTACAATTAAATCTAAATTTTTCTTATTAATTTTTTTTTTAGCACTTTCTATTAAATTCTCTGTTTCAGCAGCAAAGCCAACTAAAATTATATTGCCTTTATTCTTTCCTAATTCGTACAATATATCAGGGTTTCTAATTAACTTTAATTCTATATTGTCATCACTCTTTTTTATTTTGTTAAGCTCATATCTTTCTGGACGATAATCGGCAACTGCTGCTGCACCGATGAAAATATCAATATTATCTTTTAATTTCATAACAGCATCATACATCTCACATGCAGTGTTAACATGTATCGTTTCTATATCGATAGGATCCTCCAGATTTGTAGGACCAGTAACTAAAATAGCCCTTCCACCACGAGACTTTACAGCTTTTGCAATTTCAAAGCCCATTTTACCGGATGAACGGTTTGTAATATATCTCACAGGGTCAATTGGCTCAACGGTAGGTCCTGCAGTCACTAAAACAGTTTTTCCATCATAATCATTTTTATCTAATAGTAAATATTTTAGTATTGTATCTTCTATAATTCCTATATCCGCCAGTTTACCCTTTCCGTATGTCCCACAAGCAAGCCTTCCGTTATCTGGTTCTACTATTATATATCCTAATGACATAAGTTTTTTAAGATTCTGTTTAAATATTGCATTGTTGTACATATTTGTATTCATGGCAGGTGCTAAAATAACTTTACCTTTAGTAGCCATCACAGTTGTTGTAAGCATGTCATCTGCAATGCCATTTGCTATTTTCCCTATAACATTTGCTGTAGCAGGCACTACAGCAAATACATCTGCTTTTTCTGCCAAAGCAATATGCTCTATCTCCCAAAACTTTGGGCTTTCGAACATATCAACCACAACTTTGTTATGAGACAGAGATTCAAATGTCAATGGAGATATAAACTTTGTAGCGGATTCAGTCATAATAACATCAACATTTATATTTTTTTTAATGAGTCTTGAAACAAGATCTGCTGATTTATAAGCTGCTATCCCGCCAGTAACTCCAACAACAACATTTTTTGAACCGTTCATCAAAACACCTTCTACTTTATGCCAAATTTTTGTCTTTCAAATGTTATAAGTCCTTCGTTAATTTCTTCTGTAGCTATTGTAACGGGCTTTTTTGAGTCAGACTTTATCAAACTTGGTTCTCCACTTATAATCTGCCTTGCTCGTTTCGACACCAATGCACATAAAGTATACTTGCTGTCTATTTTGTTCATTAAATCAACTATTGATGGATATAAAATCATCTATCATCTCTCCTTTATTTCAAGATATAACCCTTTATTTCTATCAACTCTGCATTTTTCAGCCTTTATAATTGCAAGAATTTTGTCAACAGCTAAATCCACATCATCATTTATAACTACGTAATTATATCTTGATACAAAATTAATTTCTTCATATGCACTTTTAAATCTCTTCAATATCTCTTCCTCTGTTTCGGTACCTCTTTTTTTAATCCTGTTTTTCAATTCTTCCATTGACGGCGGTAAAATAAAAATGAACACACCCTCTGGAAATTTATCTTTAACCTTTAATGCTCCTTGAATGTCAATCTCAAGAATTACATCATGACCCTCCTCTATGTTTTTCTGTACAAATTCTTTTGGAGTTCCATAGTAATTATCGTAAACTTTTGCCCATTCTAAAAGCATATTATTTTCAATAAGCGTTTTAAACTTTTCAACAGTAGTGAAAAAATAATTTTCTCCGTCGACTTCACCATTGCGTGGCTTTCTCGTAGTCATCGATATACTTAATTTTAAATTGTTATCTTTCTTTAAAAGTGCTTTACACACTGTTCCTTTGCCAGCCCCAGATGGGCCGGATACAACAACCAACAAACCTTTATTGTACAACTAAATCATTCCCCTTAATCTTCAGAATCGTCATCTTCAATATCCTCATCAATAATATCTTTTGAATTAAGCCTATTTGCAACAGTCTCAGGCTGAACAGCAGACAAGATAATATGATCGCTATCAGTTATTATAACTGCTCTCGTTCTCCTGCCATATGTAGCATCTATAAGCATTCCCCTGTCCCTTGCCTCTTGAATTATTCTTTTAATAGGAGCAGACTCAGGACTAACAATAGCTACTAATCTATTTGCCGAAATAATATTGCCAAATCCAATGTTTATAAGTTTGATTGCCATAAATATCCTCCCTACTCTATGTTTTGCACTTGCTCCCTTATCTTCTCTATCTGATCTTTTAACTCTATCACCCCATTGACAATATCAAGATCTACTGATTTTGAACCAATTGTATTTGCTTCTCTATTCATCTCTTGAGTCAAAAAATCTAACTTTTTCCCTATAGGCATATCACTATCTAGGGAGTCCCTAAATTGACTGATATGACTTCTAAATCTTGTTATCTCTTCTGCGATACTTGTCCTGTCAGCCATTACAGCCACTTCTGTTAAAAATCTATTTTGATCAAAATCATTGCCAGTCAATTCTCTTATACGTGCTTCTAATTTTTTCTTGTATTCTTTAACAACAATTGGTCCTCTCTCCTCTATTTTATCAATTATATTGCTTAATATATCAAGCCTATTCATTATATCGTCTTTTAATTTTATACCTTCAGAAACCCTCATGTCAATTAAATTTTTTATTCCAATAGACAATGCCTTGTCTAATGTCACCCAAAGATTATCAACATCAATATCTACATTTTTTATTTCTATAACACCAGAAAGTGATAAAATATCACTTACTTTTATATCACCTGACAATGCAAACTTATCTTTAATAGTATTTAATATAGCCAAGTATTGATTTAAAAGATCACTATTCAATTCAAGAACATCCAAACTTTTTCCGTATGTCTCCAATGAAACGTTTATCTCTACTCTTCCTCTTTTTATGCTGTCAGCAATCCTTAATCTCAGCTTTTCTTCTAAAGCGCTTAATGGCTTTGGGAGTCTTAATGACACATCTAAAAATCTGTGATTTAATGTCTTAATCTCAACACATACATGAAAGCCATTTTCGCTTATTTCACCTCTACCGTAACCTGTCATACTCTTTATCATCTTATCACCTATCAAATATTATAATCAACTTTATTCTTAACTAAACAATCTTAATTTCTCCTGTAAAAACTTCTTCAGCAATTCCTGTTAAATAAATATTATTATCTAACAGCCACTCAATATACAAGTCTCCTTTCTTAAAATGAACATAAACATTTCTTTTCGTCCTCCCTGTTAATGCTGATGCAACTGCAGACGCACAAGCACCTGTGCCACAAGCAAGAGTCAATCCAGCACCTCTTTCCCAAGTTCTTACTGTAATATTGCTGTCATTCTCAACTTTCACGAAATCTACATTTGTTCCACGTGGAAATATTTGTAACTTTTCAATTAATGGTCCTACATTTAAAATCATATTCTCATCAATTGAATTTACAAAAATTATAGTATGTGGTACACCAACCAATAATGACGTTACAATATAAGACCTACCATCTATTTTAATTGCCTCTTCTATAAATGATTTTTTATCAGTTTTTACAGGTATCATATCAGGTCTAAAAATTGGACTGCCCATGTGTACTTTCACTTTTTCTACAACATCATCTTTAAAAATCAATTCGGGCATTATAATTCCTGATAATGTTTCTACAGACATCTTATCTTTTTTAACAATGCCATTTTCATAAACATACTTTGCAAAACAACGTGCCCCATTGCCGCACATTTCTGCTTCACTGCCATCTGAATTGATTATTCTCATTTTGATATCAGCTATTCCTGACGGTTCTACAATCAAAAGCCCATCTGCACCTATTCCAAAATGTCTATCACACAATTTTCTAGCCAATATATCATAATCATACACTTTGTTTTCTAAATTTTCTAATACAATGAAGTCATTACCTAAACCATTCATTTTAGTAAATTTCACAATATTTCACCTCGGTAATACAAATAACGCATATATATTATAACATAATTTTATAAAAAACTGGTTATAAAAATTTACTCAATTAATTGTAACTTATATTACATAATCTGTCAATTTGTAATTAATTTTTGTCGTGGTATACTATTATATAGAACTTGTTTAGAAAGGATTGTTTTTATATGGCTCTTGATGGCATAACACTTTATGGCATTATTTACGAATTGCGAAATGAACTGCTGGGTGGTAAAATAGATAAGATATATCAACCAGAAAAGGATGAAATTATTATATATATAAGAAATATTGGTAACAATTATAAATTGCTAATATCTGCTAATGCTAATTTCCCAAGGATATATCTAACAGATGAATATAAGGAAAATCCAATTAACCCACCAATGTTTTGCATGTTGCTCCGCAAATATCTACAAGGTGGAAAAATTGTTGATATTTATCAAAAAGGATTCGACAGGATCGTTTTTATTGATGTTTTAAGCCGTGATGAATTAGAGAAAGAAGTAGTGAAAACATTAGTAGTTGAAATAATGGGAAGGTACAGCAATATTATATTAATAGATAAGGAAAGTGAAATTATAGTAGACAGTGTTAAACGAGTATATCAAGACATGAGCAAAATACGAGAAATCACGCCAGGTATTAAATATGAACTGCCGCCATCACAGGATAAATTAAACATAAAAAAATTTAAAAAAGAAGATTTATTTGCTGCATTACAGCTTTTTAATGGTAAAAAAATTGATAAGGCACTTTTAAATCTTTTTGAAGGATTTAGTCCTGTTTTGTCTAGAGAAATCGCATATAGAAGTCAAGTTGATGATAGATACATAAATGAGCTTTCAGAAGATGGTATAGAGAAATTAATTTACAATTTAAATTTATTGAAAAGCCACTTAGAAAATTCAAACTTTAAACCATGTATCGCTTATGTTGACGATAATCCTTATGAATTTTCCATCATTGAGCTTACACAGTATGAAAATTTAGTTTTCTATAAAAGTGTTAACGAAGCCGCATTAAAGTTTTATAGAGAAAAAGCAAATGCAGAAAGTTTAAAATCTCGTTCTCATGATTTGAAAAAGCTTATTCAAACACATCTAGAGAGATTATATAATAAGCTTGAAAAACAATTAGATGAATTGAAAAATGCTGAAAATGCAGATATATACAAGCTATATGGTGAGCTTATAACAAGTAATTTGTATAAACTTAACAAAAAAACAGATGCATTTAAAACAATAAATTATTATACTGGTGAAGAAATAACAGTACCACTTGATATTAAATATACGCCAAATGAAAATGCTCAAATGTATTTCAAAAAATATGCTAAATTAAAAAATGCAGTAGAATTTCTTACAAAACAAATAGAAGAAACAAAAAAAGAGATAGAATATCTAGAAGGGCAACTTTTAAATGTTGAGCAGTGTACATTGCCATCAGAAATCGATGAAATAAGAGAAGAATTATCAGATACAGGATACATAAAAAAGAAAAATAAAGACAAAAAACAAAAGAAAAGTATATCCAAACCTCTACATTATATATCTTCAGACAATTTTGATATCTATGTTGGAAAAAATAATGTGCAAAATGATTACCTTACAATGAAATTTGCAGATATAAACGACATGTGGCTACACACAAAGAATATTCCTGGCTCACATGTCATTATCAAAAGCAAAGGCACTAAGATACCTGATAGCACTATTCTAGAAGCAGCAAAACTTGCTGCATTACATAGCAAAGCAAAAAATTCATCAAACGTACCAGTTGATTACACATTAAGAAAGTACGTTAAAAAACCATCCGGGTCAAAACCGGGTTTCGTAATCTACACTAATCAAAAAACATTATATGTAACACCCGACGATAAGTAGGCTCCCCCCTACTTATTTGATTTTAATGGAGCATCAAAAATAGATTTATAAACTCTTCTATTATTCTCTAGCTTGCTTTCCATAAGATATATATTTGATACAGCAAAATAATCAGAATCTAATTTATATAGATTGTTTATTTCTTCTATGCTCTTTTTCAAAATAATATCTCTTGCAACAGTGATATGGGCTTTAAATTTTCTATCGTCTTTTTTAAATCCTGCCTTAGATAATTCTGTTTCGATGGCATCATGTAATAATATAAGGTTATTATCATTTTTAACATCCAACCATAGTACCCTTATATTATCTTTTCCTTCAAAACAACCAATTTTATTTAGTTTAATGTAAAATGATTCAAAATTCGCTGATATATCATTTATTGTCTCTCTTATTTTACTAACTTGTTCTTCATTTATTTCACCAAAAAATTTAAGAGTTATATGTAAATTATCTTTATTTGTCCATCTTCCTTTTATTGTATATTTTTTTAGTTCCTCTTGCAAATTCTTAATATCATTTATAATATTCTCACTTAATTTAACAGCTAAAAAGGCTCTCATATTTCCTCCATTATGTATTATTTCTATTATTTCCCTGGTAATTATATCTATAAAATTCATCTTTAACAATACTCATTACCCATTCGTTTATATATCGACCATGTTTATATACAACTTCCCTCAGCAATCCTTCTTTTTTAAAGCCACATTTTTCATAACATCTTATTGCTCTCTCATTAAAATCATATACTTTTAATTCAACTCGATGCAAATTTAATTCATTAAATATAAAATCTAATAAAGTCATTATTGCTTCTGAACCAAGTCCTCTATTTCTATACTTTTCCTCACCTATCATTATCGCAATTTCACAATGTCTATTTTTCCAATCTACATTGCCGTATGAAATATTGCCTATATATTCTTTAGTTTCATTATAAATAATTGCAAATTCACCTGACTCACTAGGATTTGCCCTTTTACTAAGCCACTCTGAAACTGAACCTTCTGTCACAGGATATGGTATACCAGGCATCAAAAAATTTCTACTGTCTTCACTGTTGCGAAATTCAACGAATTTCTCAATATATTTAGTTTCAAAAGGTACAAGTTCAATATTTTTACTTTTCAACACCTTTCCTCACCTCCTTTTATCTTAATTTTAACGTTAATTATATCATAAAAAATATAAAAGAGATAGTCCATTAAAAACAGACTACCTCTTTTATAAATTTTTACCGGCAGCGACCTACTCTCCCGAGTTATCAGTACCATCGGCGCTGGAGGGCTTCACTTCCGTGTTCGGTATGGGAACGGGTTTTTAACCTCCGCTATTGCCACCGGAAATCTTTTGTTCATTTGTCTTATGCATATTTCGGAAAAAATCTTTTCTGTTAATTCTTTTCTATATAAGTATTTCCCTGAAAAATATTATCACAAGTGAACTATTAATTGCGTTTTCGTTATATACTCGGCGAACGCAGTGCAGTGAGGCGTTAAAAGCCGTCACAACGCATAGACGGCTTTAGCCGAACTAACGTAGTGAGCCGTTAGTATATAGAAAACACAATTTGTGAACGGTGATAATATTTTTCATATATATGCTTTAATGAACTTTGAATACTGCACAATGCTTAAGGTCAAGTCCTCGACTTATTAGTACCGGTCAGCTTAAAGTATTTCTACTCTTACACCTCCGGCCTATCTACCTCGTCTTCTCCAAGGTGTCTTACTCCTTTCGGATGGGAAATCTTTTCTTGAGGTGGGTTTCACGCTTAGATGCTTTCAGCGTTTATCCCTTCCAAACTTGGCTACCCAGCTGTGCGTACGGCTACGCAACTGGTACACCATCGGTTTGTCCACCCCGGTCCTCTCGTACTAAGGGCAGTTCCTCTCAAATTTCCTACGCCCGCGACGGATAGGGACCGAACTGTCTCACGACGTTCTGAACCCAGCTCGCGTACCGCTTTAATGGGCGAACAGCCCAACCCTTGGGACCTACTTCAGCCCCAGGATGCGATGAGCCGACATCGAGGTGCCAAACCTCCCCGTCGATGTGGACTCTTGGGGGAGATCAGCCTGTTATCCCCAGGGTAGCTTTTATCCGTTGAGCGACGGCAATCCCATTCTCTACCGCCGGATCACTAAGCCCGACTTTCGTCTCTGCTCGAATTGTCTTTCTCGCAGTTAGGCTACC
>NZ_CP130558.2:1585000-1597500 GCF_030534315.2 Thermoanaerobacterium sp. CMT5567-10 | reverse complement strand
CCTTGTCGGGTAAGTTCCGACCTGCACGAAAGGCGTAACGACTTGGGCGCTGTCTAGATGAGGGACCCGGTGAAATTGTAGTACTCGTGAAGATGCGAGTTACCCGCGACAGGACAGAAAGACCCCATGGAGCTTTACTGCAGCTTGTCACTGAATTTTAGTAATATCTGTACAGGATAGGTGGGAGGCAGAGAAATATGGGCGCCAGCCTATATGGAGCCGATGTTGGGATACCACCCTGATATTACCGAAATTCTAACATAGGAGCCGTAAGCCGGCATATGGACACTGACAGGCGGGCAGTTTGACTGGGGCGGTCGCCTCCCAAAAAGTAACGGAGGCGTCCAAAGGTTACCTCAGCGCGGAAGGAAATCGCGCGTAAGAGTGCAAAGGCAGAAGGTAGCCTAACTGCGAGAAAGACAATTCGAGCAGGGACGAAAGTCGGGCTTAGTGATCCGGCGGTAGAGAATGGGATTGCCGTCGCTCAACGGATAAAAGCTACCCTGGGGATAACAGGCTGATCTCCCCCAAGAGTCCACATCGACGGGGAGGTTTGGCACCTCGATGTCGGCTCATCGCATCCTGGGGCTGAAGTAGGTCCCAAGGGTTGGGCTGTTCGCCCATTAAAGCGGTACGCGAGCTGGGTTCAGAACGTCGTGAGACAGTTCGGTCCCTATCCGTCGCGGGCGTAGGAAATTTGAGAGGAACTGCCCTTAGTACGAGAGGACCGGGGTGGACAAACCGATGGTGTACCAGTTGCGTAGCCGTACGCACAGCTGGGTAGCCAAGTTTGGAAGGGATAAACGCTGAAAGCATCTAAGCGTGAAACCCACCTCAAGAAAAGATTTCCCATCCGAAAGGAGTAAGACACCTTGGAGAAGACGAGGTAGATAGGCCGGAGGTGTAAGAGTAGAAATACTTTAAGCTGACCGGTACTAATAAGTCGAGGACTTGACCTTAAGCATTGTGCAGTATTCAAAGTTCATTTAAAAAAGCATATAAAGGAAGAAAAAATTTAGAAAAGAAAAATATTATTGGAAGTGAGCAATTAATTGCGTTTTCGTAATATACTAGGCGAGCGAAGTGAAGAGAGGTGTTAAAAGACGTCACAGCGCATAGACGGCTTTAGCCGAACGAACGAAGCGAGCCAAAAGTATATAGAAAACACAATTTG
Organism: Thermoanaerobacterium sp. CMT5567-10; assembly: GCF_030534315.2. Lineage (NCBI taxonomy): Bacteria > Bacillati > Bacillota > Clostridia > Thermoanaerobacterales > Thermoanaerobacteraceae > Thermoanaerobacterium > Thermoanaerobacterium sp. CMT5567-10. The sequence goes on along the minus strand of NZ_CP130558.2, from coordinate 1,596,326 downwards.
CGAACGGAAATAATATTTTCGAGAGAAAAATTAATGAAAGAGATTTTTCCGAAATATGCAAAAGAATAAATGAACAAAAGATTTCCGGTGGCAATAGCGGAAGTTAAAAACCCGTTCCCATACCGAACACGGAAGTGAAGCCCTCCAGCGCCGATGGTACTGATTACTCGGGAGAGTAGGTCGCTGCCGGATAATATATTCCTCAGTAGCTCAATGGTGGAGCAACCGGCTGTTAACCGGTAGGTTGTAGGTTCGAGCCCTACCTGAGGAGCCATTTTTGTATTTAAAAGAGAATATTTTGCGGATGTGGCTCAGTGGTAGAGCATCGGCTTCCCAAGCCGAGGACCGCGGGTTCGAATCCCGTCATCCGCTCCACATAGACTGTAAAGATTTCGCTTGTGCGAAGTCTTTTTCATTTTATGCATTAAAAAGACAAGATAAAATATAATGTTAGTAGAAAAGTAGAATTTAGGGGGCTTACATATGGATGTATATGATGTATCGTTGATACCTCTCATAATCGGATTGGTTGAGGTAGTAAAACAAATTGGATTGCCAAAAAAGTATTCCGCTTTAGTAGCACTAGTTTTTGGAATAGTTCTCGGAATATTGTACATAGCTCCAGGAGATACATTGAAAGGTATATTGCTGGGTATTGCTATGGGCCTTGGTGCATCAGGACTTTACAGTACGACTAAAAATACAGTAGAAGCTATCAAAAAATGATTTAAAAATCAAAGGTGTAAAGCTTGTTCCATATATCATATTTTTATATGATATTGATTTTTGCTTTGTATTTGTATAACCTATTTATTAGTGAATATTTTTTATTTTTGATTATATGAAAGGATGTTTTTATGTTTAATGGAAAAGTCATAGTAGTAACTGGAGGTTCAGGTGGTATTGGTTCCTTTATATGTAAAGAACTAGCTAAATTGGGTGGGTGTGTTGCAATTCATTATAACAGCGACTATGAGAGTGCTAATAATTTAAAAAAGCACATAAAAGAAGAATTAGGTTACGCAGATATATTTAAAGCGGATATAAGCAATAGATCAGAAGTAGACATGATGATGAAAGATATCTTTGATAAATTTGGGCGGATAGATTATCTGGTTAATAATGCTGGTATTTCACAGATAAAACCTTTTATGGACATAACAGAGGACGAATGGAAACATATGATGGATATAAATTTAGGTGGAGTATTTAACTGTACACAAAGTGCTTTAAAATATATGTTAAAGAATAAAAAAGGCGCTATTGTAAATATTTCATCAATGTGGGGGATATATGGAGCGTCATGTGAAGTACATTATTCTGCCACAAAAGGTGGAATCATAGCTTTTACTAAGGCGCTGGCAAAAGAATTAGGACCATCAAATATTCGTGTCAATTGCGTAGCACCAGGAGTCATTGATACGAAAATGAACAGGAAATTATCGTTTGACATAATTGAGGATTTAGCATCAAGAACGTCTCTTGAAAGGCTAGGAACTCCAGATGAAGTTGCCAAAGCAGTATCTTTTTTATTGTCGGATGAAGCTTCATTTATAACAGGACAAGTTTTAACAGTTGATGGAGGATTTGTATAAAATATAAAGCATTATTATTATATTTCAATTTTATGCTTAATTTTAAAACATTTACATAAATAAACAATACTCTTGACATATGGAATAAATAGGATTATAATTTTAATTGTTAGCAGCCTTTCAGTTAGAGTGCTAATATCAACAAAAAATATAGTGCTATCATATTTTTCACACATTATTTAATATTCTGCAATATATTGATAATTTCTAAATATAAAAATTTAATAAAGGGGGAATTCGAATGAAAGCTTTATTGCTGGCTGGAGGATTAGGGACAAGACTAAGACCTCTAACGAATTTTCTTCCTAAACCTATGGTACCCATAATGGGAAAGCCTTTGTTAGAGTCAACCATTTTGAGATTAAAGCATCAAGGTGTAGACGAGGTAGTAATAAGTACATGTTATAAATCGAATCATATAGAAAAATATTTTGGTGACGGTGAAAAATTAGGCGTAAAAGTATCTTATATTAAAGAAGATATACCTCTTGGTACAGGCGGTGCTATAAAAAATGCAGAAGAATTTTTTGGTGATACATTTATAATTTTAAATTCAGATATTATTTGCGATATAGATATTAAAAATCTTGTAGAATATCATAAGTCGAAAAATGCTTTAGCTACAATTGCTATGACTAAAGTTGAAGATCCGTCTCAATACGGTGTAATTGAATATGACGATAATGATTACATTACGGCATTTAAGGAGAAGCCAAAACCTTATGAGACAAATTCTAAATGGATAAATGCTGGAATATATGTGTTTGAGCCAGAGCTACTAAATGAAATTCCAAAAGATGAAGTTGTGTCAATAGAGAGGGATACATACCCAAAACTTTTATCAAAGGGATGCAGCATGGCTGCATATAGGTATGGTGGGTATTGGATAGATATAGGTACAATTGAAAAATATAAAAAAGTTCACTTTGACATTTTTAAAAATAATTGTAAATTTGTTGATATGAGTGGTTATAATTATAAATGCAAAAGTACCATTATAGATCCTTCAGCAAAAATAGTAGAGCCAATTTTTATAGGACACAATGTAAAGATAGACGCAAAAGCACATATTGGGCCATATGTCGTAATAGGTGATAATACTCATATAGGTTCTAACAGCATTATAAGGCACAGTATCGTATGGGACAATGTGAAGATTAACAAAAATGTAAATTTAATAAATGCAGTTGTAGCATCAAATAGTGTTATTGATGGAATGAGAAAGATCGTAGATGAAGTTTATGCTAATAGTATTAATGATTATGTAGCAAGTTAATAGGGGTGATGGAAATGGTGAAGAATAAGGAGATAAAAATAGCATTTTTAAGCACATTCCCACCAAGGGAATGTGGTATAGCGACATTTACACAAGACTTAGTAAATGAACTTAAAGATATTAAAATAATAAACGAACCAAAGGTAATTGCCATAAATGATAAAAAATATGATTATGATGATGATGTTATTTATGAATTGCAGCAACATGACAGGAATAGCTATATAAAATTAGCTGAAAGATTGAATGATTCTTCAATTGACTTATTAGTAATTGAGCATGAATACGGTATATACGGTGGAGAATGGGGCGAGTACATCCTTGATCTTGTAAATAATTTAAAAATACCTTATGTTGTAACTCTTCATACTATACTATCGAATCCACTAGATAAGCAGAAATATATTTTGCAGGAATTGTGTAGAAATAGCAAGAGAGTTATTACTATGGCCAAAAATACAATTCCACTGCTTTTAAATGTATACGGTGTTGATGAAAAAAAGTTAGTCGTTTTGCCCCACGGTGTTCCAAATCTACCAACACTATCTAGCGAAAGTTTGAGAAAGAAATACAATATTGATAGTGATAAATTCGTTGTAAGCACTTTTGGACTCATAAGTCCTGGCAAAGGACTAGAATATGGCATAGAAGCAATTGCAAAGGTAAAAGAAGAAAATCCTAACATACTGTATCTTATTCTTGGACAGACGCATCCTAATATAGTCAAGTCTGATGGTGAAGTTTATAGAGATTTTCTAATAAGGCGTGTCAATGAACTTGGTTTAAATGATAATGTGAAGTTTATTAATAAATATTTAACAAAAAGAGAGATTGTAGAGTATTTAAAACTTTCAGATGTATATATGACACCATATATTGGAAGAGAACAGGCTGTTAGTGGTACACTGGCATATGCAGCAGGGCTAGGAAAACTAGTAGTTTCGACGCCGTACAAATATGCTGAAGAGATTTTAAGCGATGGCAGAGGATTATTAGCTGATTTTAAAGATTCTGATTCTATAGCAAAATGTATAAAGTTTGCAATAGAGAATCCCCACAAGAAACAACTTATGGAAGAGAAAATGAGAGTTTATGGAAAGTCAATGATGTGGGATAATGTGGCACTAGAATACGTAGAGATGTTTTTGAGAATATTTGAGGATTTAGAGGATGATGCAAAAGAAGCAGTATAAACAGGAGGAGACATTATATGAATGGCAAAAGTATGTTTAATCATTTGTTTATACTGACAGACGATACAGGGATGATGCAACATTCAATTGGTTCTACTCCTAATCCTAAGCATGGCTATACGACGGATGATAATGCAAGGGCTATAATAGCTTCTGCCATGATGTATGAAAAATATAAAGAGGAAAAATACCTTAATTTGATTAAAAGATATTTATCTTTCTTATTGTATGCACAAGATGAAGATGGTCATTTCAGAAATTTTATGGCATATGATAGAAGGTTCATTGACGATGATTTTTCTGAAGATTGTTTTGGTAGATGTATTTGGACATTAGGATACTTATTGAATACTCCCTTAGAAGATAGGGTCAAGCTATCTGCTATAAAGATGATTGAGAAATCACTACCTATTATTGATGATTTAAAATATATTAGAGGAAAAGCATATACTCTAATAGGCTTATATCACATCTATAATGCAGAAACTAAATTTAAAAGAGATTTTATAAAAGGCAAAATAGCAGAACTGACAGATGATATCATTGAGGAGTATGAAAAAAGTTCAAATGGTGATTGGAAGTGGTTTGAAGATACTGTATCATATGATAATGGAATAATTCCATTATCACTTTTGAAATCTTTTGCTGTCTTAAAAGACGAAAAAATTCTAGATATAGCATTAGAAAGCTTAGAATTTTTGGACTCTATATGCTTTAGAAATGGCTATTTTAAAGCTGTCGGTTGCAAAGGATGGTATGAAAGAGGCAAAAGCATAGCGGAATATGATGAGCAGCCTGTAGAAGCATATACGATGGCTCTTATGTATATAGATGCGTACAAGATTACAAGAAATGAAAAATACAGAGAAAGAGCATTAGCTTGCGATGAGTGGTATTACGGCAAAAATTCTAAAAGAGTAAGTTTGTACGATGAATCAAGTGGCGGCTGCAGTGATGCTATAACAGAAGATGGTGTCAACAGCAATGAAGGAGCTGAAAGCCTTATTTCGATTATCATTTCACATTGTGCCACTAGTGAATTAAGATGATTTATTCGACAGACGATAAGAGTAGCTTTAACTCGTCATCTGTTAATTCTCTCCATTCCCCTTCTTTTAAATTTTCATCTAGATTAAGGTATCCCATAGAAAGCCTTTTTAGATAAATAACCTTTGAGCCAAGTGATTCAAACATCCTTTTTATTTGATGATATTTTCCTTCTTTGATTGACACGTAAACTTTTGATATACTACCTGATGATATTATTTCTAAATCAGCAGGCATAGTCTTATAACCATCGTCTAAAACGATGCCGTTTGAAAACAATGAAATATCATCTTCATCAATAAATCCAGAAATCTCTGCGTAATATTTTTTATACACATGCTTTTTTGGTGATAGCAATTTATGGGCTAGTATACCGTCATTTGTAAGAAGAAGTAGTCCTTCAGTGTCTTTGTCAAGTCTTCCTGCAGGGAAGACTTTTCTTGCTTTAATATCATCTGGCAAAAGTTCTAGTACAGTTTTTTCTGAAGGATCATAAGTAGCGCTAATAACGCCTTTCGGCTTGTTCATCATTATGTATATATATTTTCTATAAGATATTTTTTCGTCGTTAAAGATAATGTCATCTTTATCAGTTTCGATGATTAACCCGGGATCATTGACAGTTCTGCCGTTTACGGTCACGAGACCTTCTTTTATGAAGTCTTTTACTTCTCTCCTAGTTCCAAAACCCATATTTGATAGAAGCTTATCAATTCGCATCTTTGCCATTTCAATTCCCCCATACACTTTGACAGGATTTCTTTATAAATTATATCCTAAATAGAGAAAAATAAAAGAGTATAATGTGATATATGTCATATTTTTTGATTTGAAGCAGTGATAAAATATAATTGATGTTAAAAGTATAATAAATTTTCTGAAATGTATACAGTATATTGACTACAAAAGACAAAGCAGTTATAATTAAACCATAATAAATTTTAGGGGGTATTAAAGTGATTAATGAGTGGCGCGGTTTTCAGGAGGGCAAGTGGCAAAAAAACATTGATGTGCAGGATTTTATTCAGAGAAACTACACATTATATGAAGGCGATGACAGCTTTTTAGAAGGTCCTACAGAAAAGACTACTAAACTATGGAATAAAGTTCTTGAACTTATGAGAGAGGAATTGAAAAAAGGTGTACTTGATATTGATACAAAAACTGTTTCATCTATAACATCCCATGATGCTGGGTATATAGATAAAGACCTTGAAGAGATAGTGGGGCTTCAAACAGATAAACCGCTTAAAAGAGCTATAATGCCTTATGGTGGCATAAGGATGGTTAAAAAAGCTTGTGAAGCATATGGATATAAGCTTGATCCTAAAGTAGAAGAAATATTTACAAAGTACAGAAAAACCCACAATGACGGTGTATTTGATGCATATACTCCGGAAATAAGGGCTGCTAGACATGCAGGGATAATCACAGGACTTCCAGATGCATATGGCAGAGGAAGAATCATAGGTGATTATAGAAGAGTTGCACTTTATGGAATTGATAGACTCATCGAAGAAAAGGAAAAAGAAAAGCTTGAGCTTGATTATGATGAATTTGATGAAGCTACAATAAGACTGAGAGAAGAACTGACAGAACAGATAAAAGCATTAAACGAAATGAAAGAAATGGCTTTAAAGTACGGGTATGACATATCAAAGCCTGCAAAAAATGCAAAAGAAGCTATTCAATGGACGTATTTTGCTTTCCTTGCAGCTATAAAAGAGCAAAATGGTGCTGCTATGTCGCTGGGCAGAGTATCTACTTTTCTTGACATATACATTGAAAGAGATCTTAAAGAAGGAACGTTGACAGAAAAACAAGCACAGGAATTAATGGATCATTTCGTGATGAAATTGAGAATGGTGAGGTTTTTAAGGACTCCAGATTATAACGAACTTTTTAGTGGTGATCCTGTTTGGGTTACAGAATCAATTGGTGGTGTAGGCGTAGATGGAAGGCCTCTGGTTACTAAAAATTCGTTTAGGATATTAAATACTCTCTACAATTTAGGTCCTGCACCGGAACCAAATTTGACAGTTTTATGGTCTAAGAATCTTCCTGAAAACTTTAAAAGATTCTGTGCTAAAGTATCAATAGACACGAGTTCAATACAGTACGAGAATGACGACTTGATGAGGCCTATTTATAATGATGACTACAGTATTGCGTGCTGTGTATCTGCAATGAAGACAGGTGAGCAGATGCAATTCTTTGGTGCAAGGGCGAATCTTGCGAAGGCATTGCTGTATGCAATAAATGGCGGCATCGATGAAAGGTACAAGACTCAAGTAGCGCCAAAATTCAATCCGATAACATCAGAGTATCTAGATTTTGACGAAGTCATGGCAGCATACGACAACATGCTGGAGTGGCTGGCTAAAGTGTATGTAAAAGCTATGAATATAATACACTATATGCATGACAAGTATGCATACGAAAGATCGCTTATGGCGCTACATGATAGGAACATTGTAAGGACGATGGCATTTGGAATAGCTGGACTGTCTGTTGCGGCAGATTCATTAAGTGCGATAAAATATGCAAAAGTGAAAGCTATAAGGGATGAGAATGGCATAGCTGTAGATTATGAAGTTGAAGGTGATTTTCCTAAGTTCGGAAATGATGACGACAGAGTAGACTCCATTGCTGCTGATATTGTTGAGAGATTTATGAATAAACTTAAGAAACACAAGACCTACAGAAATTCTATACCAACATTATCTGTTTTAACAATAACGTCAAATGTCGTCTATGGGAAAAAGACAGGTGCTACACCAGATGGCAGAAAAGCCGGTGAACCATTTGCACCTGGTGCAAATCCAATGCATGGAAGAGATACAAAGGGTGCTGTTGCATCGATGAACTCAGTATCTAAAATTCCTTACGATAGTTCACTGGACGGAATATCATATACATTTACGATTGTGCCAAATGCACTGGGAAAGGAAAATGATGACAAGATAAATAACCTTGTGGGTCTATTGGATGGATATGCATTTAAATCTGGGCACCACATTAATATAAATGTCTTAAATAGAGACACGCTTATTGATGCTATGGACCATCCGGAAAAATATCCACAGCTTACCATAAGAGTATCAGGATATGCAGTCAATTTCAACAAACTAACGAGAGAGCAGCAGCTGGAGGTTATATCACGTACATTTCATGAATCTATGTAAAAGTAATTTCTTGTAAGGAGGATGTGTCATGGTTATGGGAAAAATACATTCAATAGAAACATGCGGAACTGTCGATGGGCCTGGTGTAAGGTATGTAGTATTCATGCAAGGATGTCTATTGAGATGTGCATATTGCCATAACCCTGACACTTGGCATTTAAACGATGGAAAAGAAGTATCTACAGATGAAATATTTAATGATGTGAAAAGATATATACCATATATGAAAGCATCTGGCGGTGGTGTGACATTGAGTGGCGGTGAACCGACACTTCAAGTAGAGTTCTGCACAGATCTATTTAAGAAGCTTAAAACAGAGAAAATACACACTGCAATAGATACGTCGGGATTTGTCGATATTGAAAAAGTAGAAGAGCTTGTAAGATATACAGATCTTTTTTTGCTTGATATAAAGCATATTGATGATGAAGGTCATAAGAAACTTACAGGTGTTTCAAATAGAAAGACGTTAAAATTTGCAAAATATCTATCAGATATAGATAAAAAAGTCTGGATAAGACATGTTGTAGTACCAGGTATAACAGATAATATGGAAGAAATAAAGAAGTTAGCTGATTTTGCGTCGTCATTAAAAAATGTAGATAGAGTTGAAATACTGCCATACCATAAAATGGGTGTGTATAAATACGAAGCACTTGGGATACCATATAGTTTGAAAGGAATAAATCCTCCTGACACATCAAAAATAGAAGAGATAAAAGAAGAATTTAGAAAAAGAGATATTAAAGTAGTTTAGCCTCATGATGTCTGTCATGGGGCTTTTACTTTGATTTAAATTAATAAAAGGTGTAAAATTATCGTGTGATGAGGTGATTTTTGGAGGTAATCGTATGAATCTAAATAAGATTAATAGAAATACATACTACATAGACAATCCTACAAATATTGGCGTTTACACCTATAAGAATAAAAATTGTTTATTAGTAGATACTGGCATAAACAATGGCCAAGCGAGAAAGATTGACAATGTATTAGTAGAAAATGGATTGCATCCCAAATATATTATAAATACTCACAATCACATGGACCACTGTGGCGGTAATATATACTTCAAGACTCAGTACCCTGGGTGCGAAATTTATACATCAAATAAGGAGCGATTGTACATAGAGAACCCAGAGTTGAGAGATATGGTACTGTTTTCTTCATGTCCAATAAGAGACCTTGATACGACTAATAAAACATTTTCTGTTGATTTCGTCATTGATTGTGGCATCTCAAAAATTGACGATGAAAAGTTTGATATAATATCTTTGGTTGGGCATTCAATAGATCAAATCGGTGTCATTACACCTGATAGAGTATGCTTTTTGGGAGACAGTGTATTTAGTGAGGATACAATAAAAAAATATTCACTTCCATATTTGTTTAATATAGAAAAAAGTATTGAAACTTTAAAAAAGTTAAAAGAGGTGGATGCAGACTATTTTGTAATAAGTCACATAGATAGAGTGCTTAACAAGGATGAGCTTGATGCACTGATAGAAAAAAATATTTCAAATATAGAAGATAATATTGAAATTATACTGGAATTATTGGAACAACCTCAGACAAGGGAAGGATTGCTGCAAAACTTAGTAATATTAAACGATCTGCCCTTAAATTTTACTCAGTATTATATTTATTTTTCATCGGTTTCTGCATTTTTGAGCTATTTGAGAGAAAAAAATCTTATCGATTATTCCATAGAAAACGGAGAAATGTATTTCTATAGGAGATAGATTTTTATGCTTTATCAAAAGCCTTTGTAAATAGATAATGTCATGAGAAAGGAGTATTTGTATGAAAGACTTTAATGGAAAAGTTGTAATAGTGACTGGAGGCGGACAGGGTGGTATGACAGTAAAAATGATATATGTGTAAAAGCCTTCCGCAAAATCTAATGTTGTAGTATTATTATTTTAATGATATTTATAATTTTTCTATTTAGTAATGAGGTGTACTTATGAGAGAGGTAAAAGCGGATGATATAAAAAAAACTGTCGAGCTTTTATGCATAGAAGCTAATTATAATTTACCGCAAGACGTTTTAAATACATTGAAGGAAAAGGCTTATGAGGAAGTTAGCGAAACAGGAATAGAAATACTGAATAGTATAATTGAAAATGCTAAGATTGCCAAGGTAAAAGAAATGCCAATATGCCAAGACACAGGCGTAGCGGTGATTTTCGTTGAGATAGGACAAGATGTCCATGTTGTAGGTGGTAGTCTTTATGATGCTATAAATAATGGTGTTAAAGATGGATATCTCAATGGGTATTTAAGAAAATCAATTGTGAATGATCCATTCGTACGTATCAACACAAATGACAATACACCACCTATTGTACATTATGATATTGTAGGCGGCGACAAATTAAAAATTACAGTTGCACCAAAAGGTGCAGGAAGTGAAAATATGAGTGCGCTAAAGATGATGAAGCCTTCCGACGGCATTGAAGGTGTAAGGAAGTTTATAATTGATACAGTTGAAGCGTCAGGCCCTAATGCATGTCCGCCGCTTATAGTAGGCGTTGGAATAGGCGGCAATTTTGAGTACGCACCGTTGCTTGCTAAAAAGGCCCTTTTAAGGCCGATCGATCAAAGAAGCAGTGACGGCGATGTGAGGGCATTGGAAGAAGAACTTTTATTAAAAATAAACAGCCTTGGCATAGGACCGCAAGGACTGGGAGGTAGGATAACTGCGCTAGCGGTAAATATAGAAAAATATCCTACCCATATAGCAATGCTTCCAGTAGCTGTAAATATATCATGCCATGTTACAAGACATGCTACAGCTATACTATAAAAACAGATAAAAAATGTGGAGGGAAAAATGTATAAGAAAATAAACACACCTTTAACAGAAGAAGTTATAAAAAATTTAAAATCTGGCGATACTGTTTTGATTACAGGTAGAATTTTTACTGCCAGAGATGCTGCACATAAAAGGATGGTAGAATCTTTAGATAATGGGCAAGAATTGCCTTTTGACATAAAAAATCAAGTAATTTACTATGTAGGACCTTG
>NZ_CP130558.2:1110000-1232500 GCF_030534315.2 Thermoanaerobacterium sp. CMT5567-10 | reverse complement strand
GGTTACCTCAGCGCGGAAGGAAATCGCGCGTAAGAGTGCAAAGGCAGAAGGTAGCCTAACTGCGAGAAAGACAATTCGAGCAGGGACGAAAGTCGGGCTTAGTGATCCGGCGGTAGAGAATGGGATTGCCGTCGCTCAACGGATAAAAGCTACCCTGGGGATAACAGGCTGATCTCCCCCAAGAGTCCACATCGACGGGGAGGTTTGGCACCTCGATGTCGGCTCATCGCATCCTGGGGCTGAAGTAGGTCCCAAGGGTTGGGCTGTTCGCCCATTAAAGCGGTACGCGAGCTGGGTTCAGAACGTCGTGAGACAGTTCGGTCCCTATCCGTCGCGGGCGTAGGAAATTTGAGAGGAACTGCCCTTAGTACGAGAGGACCGGGGTGGACAAACCGATGGTGTACCAGTTGCGTAGCCGTACGCACAGCTGGGTAGCCAAGTTTGGAAGGGATAAACGCTGAAAGCATCTAAGCGTGAAACCCACCTCAAGAAAAGATTTCCCATCCGAAAGGAGTAAGACACCTTGGAGAAGACGAGGTAGATAGGCCGGAGGTGTAAGAGTAGAAATACTTTAAGCTGACCGGTACTAATAAGTCGAGGACTTGACCTTAAGCATTGTGCAGTATTCAAGGTTCATTTAAAAAAGCATGTTGGAGAAATCTAAAGAAGAAAATATTATTGGAAGTGAGCGATTAATTGCGTTTTCGTAATATACTAGGCGAGCGAAGTGAAGAGAGGTGTTAAAAGACGTCACAGCGCATAGACGGCTTTAGCCGAACGAACGAAGCGAGCCAAAAGTATATAGAAAACACAATTTGCGAACGGAAATAATATTTTCGAGAGAAAAATTAATGAAAGAGATTTTTCCGAAATATGCAAAAGAATAAATGAACAAAAGATTTCCGGTGGCAATAGCGGAGGTTAAAAACCCGTTCCCATACCGAACACGGAAGTGAAGCCCTCCAGCGCCGATGGTACTGATTACTCGGGAGAGTAGGTCGCTGCCGGATAATATATTCCTCAGTAGCTCAATGGTGGAGCAACCGGCTGTTAACCGGTAGGTTGTAGGTTCGAGCCCTACCTGAGGAGCCAATATGTGGCCCCGTGGTCAAGTGGTTAAGACATCGCCCTTTCACGGCGGTAACATGGGTTCGAATCCCGTCGGGGTCACTAAAATAAAGGGCCTTTAGCTCAGTTGGTAGAGCGGTCGGCTCATAACCGATTGGTCCGGGGTTCGAGTCCCTGAAGGCCCACCATAAAATTAAATAATTATTGCGGCCCAATAGCTCAGTTGGTTAGAGCGCCAGCCTGTCACGCTGGAGGTCGAGGGTTCGAGCCCCTTTTGGGTCGCCATTATCATACATATGCCTCGATAGCTCAGTCGGTAGAGCAAGGGACTGAAAATCCCTGTGTCAGTGGTTCGATTCCACTTCGAGGCACCAGCAGGAAATAGGAGCTTCAACATATGTGTTGAGGCTTTTTTATTATAGGTCGTTAACGATTAAAAATGTTCATAATATTCTTAAAGTTGTTTAGCAAAGGAGCTTAAGTTCTCAACTATATTATAGGCAAATACTTATTCAGCTAATTTTTGATATTTAATTGAAATAACTAATATAAAAAAACAGCAATAATATGGCTAAAATGATAGTGCTTCCTATAGTAGGGTTTTTAATCAAGATTATTTATAATTACTCTTTGACTACAAACCATAATAAGCTTAGTGTATAATTTTAGTAGGCGGTAAAAAATAGAAAAAGGAAGGTATCCAAAAAATACCTTCCATTCGCATGAATCATCCGCTATAATGTTTAAATAGAAAAAACAAAAAAAGCGTTATAGAGGTGATTACATGCTAGATATAAGTTTAAACGAAAATGAAATAAATTTCAAGGATTTAGAAGCGGAAATTTACAAATTAGTTTGCGAAGAAGCTTGTAAAATAATGGCTCAAATCCTCATGAAGATAGATGATATGTTACTAGAAAAAAGGGACAAAAAAGAATATAGATGTAAAGGTAAAAAGCATACAAACATAAAAACAATTATGGGCACTGTTGAATTTGATAAAAGAATTTATGAACATATAAATAGTGAAGGGAAAAAGGAATATGTTTATCTTTTAGATGAGTATTTAAAAATGGATACAATAGGGCATATATCAACAAATCTTATTGAAAAAGTTGTAGAAAATGTAACAGAAATGTCATATAGAGAAGCAGCGAAAAATATAGAATCATTAACAAATCAAAGCATAAGCCATACAACTGCATGGAATATAATACAAAAGGTTGGAGAAAAAATAGCAGAATTAGAAAAACAAGATATAAAACTATTCAAAGAAAACAAATTAAGAGGAGAAAAAGAAACAAAAATATTATTTCAAGAAATGGATGGATTATGGTTATCAATGCAAGGCAAAGACAGACCAAAAGGCAAAAAAAGCAGGGGAAAAAAAGAAATAAAATTAGCAGTAGCATACGACGGATGGGTAAAAAGAAGCCCGGGAAGTAATGAATATATAACACATAATAAAATAGTATGTGCAGGATTTGCAAGCAGCAAAGAATTTAAAGAATTAGTAGATGCAACGATAGCAAAAGAATACAACATAGACGAAATAGAAATAAAGATAATAAATGGAGATGGAGCAAGTTGGATTAAAGAAAGTTTAGGAGAAGAAGGAGTATATTTTCAATTAGATCCATTTCATAAAAGCCAAGCAGTAATAAGGAATATAGAGAACAAAAAAGATGCCTGCAAATTGATGAAAATGCTAGATGAAGGGAAAGCAGAAGAAAGTCTAGAATACATAGCGAAATTAATGATAGAGCAAAAAGATGATGAAAAGCAAATGAAGAAATTAGAAAAACTATATAACTATTTAGTAGCCAATAAGGAAGGGATAAAACCATACCAAAAGAGAGAAGAAATAAAAATACCAGAAGCCCCAGAAGGGATAGAATACAAACATTTAGGAACAATGGAAAACAATATATTTGACACATTGGCGCGCAGAATGAATGCGGGAAAAATGAGTTGGACAGAAAAAGGTGCGAACAATTTAGCAAAGATACTAGCCTTAAAGACAAGCGGAAAACTTAATAGTGTTGTAGAAACATACTTTAATGTTATAATATCAGAAGAAAAATTAGCAGAGATAAAAGAAGAAATAAAATTATCAGCAGCGGATGTAAACAAAAAGCAGAAAAAAGCAAAAACATATCATATGCAAAGAGGCGATATGCCGTTTGAAGGTTGTGCAATGACAAACGGCAGAAAAACAATAAGAGAAATACTCAGATACAAATGTTTAAGTGAATTAAAAGTCATATAAAAGGCGGAATATGAAGATAAGAATGGAGTAAAAATAATTGCACGAAAATTCACAACACATTAAACATTATACGGATAAAATTTGAAGAAAAAAATTTGCCAACAACTACTTGACACAAACCATAATAAGAAATTACTTGAACTTGAAACAAAAATGTGATACCATTTCTATCGTAAAGCTTATGAAAGCTGCAATTTTAGTCTTTAAAGTAGGGTTTTTGGTGTTTAAAAATAGAATAATTCTTGCAGTGGGACAAAGGTGTTTTATTTTTATAGGTGTGCCTTTGTTTTATTTTTAATATGTATGTTTTTATGCTTTAATTAATCATTACTTTATTACGTTAATTTTATAAAAAGAAAGAGGGAAGCTTATGAAATATCAAGTGGATATTAATAGTGACATTGGAGAAAGTTTTGGTGTGTATAAAATAGGGATGGATGATGAAATAGTAAAATATATTTCCTCTGCAAATATTGCTTGTGGGTTTCATGCAGGTGATCCTAATGTGATGTCAAATACTGTTGCAAAATGTAGTAAAAATGATGTAGGGGTGGGTGCTCATCCTGGATTTCCTGATTTACTGGGGTTTGGAAGAAGAAATATGGATCTATCACTTACAGATGTGAAGAATTATATTATATATCAAATTGGTGCACTACAGGCATTTGCAACAAGTTTTGGAATCAAACTGCAACATGTAAAAACACATGGAGCCTTGTATAACATGGCTGCAGTAGATGAAAAACTTGCTATAGCAATTACAGAGGCAATAGCTTCAGTAAATGAAAATCTTATATGCATTGGGATGGCTAATACAGCCATGCAGATGGCGGCTGAAAAAGTAGGGTTGAGATTTGCTTGTGAGGTTTTTGCCGATAGAAACATAAATTCTGATGGTACTTTAGTTTCAAGAAAGCTTCCAAATGCTATTATACATGATGAAGAATTGGCTTGTAGAAGAGTACTTCAAATGGTTAAAAAGGGAGTATGTGAGGCTATAGATGGTAGCATGGTAAAAGTGAAAGTTGATACTATATGTGTCCATGGTGATAATCCCAAGGCTGTAGAGTTTACTAAAAAAATAAAAAAGATTTTAGAAGAAAATGGAGTTGAAATAGTACCAATGGGTAAGTTTTTATAATACAGGGAGTTGATTTTCAATGTATGAAAAACCTAAAATTCTCTTGTGTGGTGACAAAGCTGTTATAGTTGAATTTGGAAATGAAATAAGTGAGGAATGCAATAAGAAAGTAGTAAATCTTTATAGGATGTTAAAAAAAGAAGAATGTGCGGGAATTATTTCTATGATTCCAACATATAGATCCTTGCTTATTAAATATGATCATTTTAAAATTGCTTACGATGAACTATTGAAATTGATTGAATTAAGTGATAAGAATGAGAATGAAAATTCAGAAGAATTTAGGCCTAAAATATATGAAATTCCAGTAGTGTATGGGGGAGAATTTGGACCAGATTTAGATTTCGTAGCTAAATACCATAACATAACTTCTGAGGAGGTAATAAGTATTCATACACAGCCTCTTTATAGAATTTATATGGTTGGTTTCACAATGGGATTTGCGTATTTAGGAGGTATGTCTGAAAAAATTGCTACTCCACGATTAGAAAATCCGAGAACTGAGATAGAAGCTGGGTCAGTAGGCATTGCAGGTAACCAAACAGGCATTTATCCGCTTTCTAGCCCTGGTGGCTGGAGGATAATAGGGAAAACTCCAGTAAAATTATATGACCCAGATAGAGAAAAACCGATTCTCTTTGAATCAGGTAATTACATAAAATTTGTGCAGATAACAGAAGAAGAGTATTACAGAATTAAAAAAGAAATAGAAATGAAAACTTATCAAATTAAGATATGTGATTATGTGTGATTATGAAGAATTCTTTAAATAATTTATATATAGAAAATTTAAGATGTAGGGTTAAAAGTAATTTTTGAAAAATAGAAGGGATTTTATAAAGTAGGTGAAAAAGAATGAAATACTTTAAAGTATTAAATCCAGGTCTCTTTACAACTATTCAAGATATGGGTAGATTTGGATATGAAAGTCAAGGAGTTCCTACATCGGGAGCGATGGATGAATTTGCTTTAAGAATCGCCAATATATTAGTGGAAAACGATGAAAATGCTCCATGTCTGGAAATAACATTGATGGGGCCAACTCTCGAAATTTTAAATGATGCTATGATTGCGGTAACTGGTGCTGAGATTCAACCTTTAGTGAATGGTTTTTCACGATCCTGTTGGTCTTCATTTCCTGTACGGAAAGGTGACATTATATCTTTTGGACCAATAAAGTCTGGTTGTCGAGCATATCTTGCAGTTGCGGGAGGATTTAAAGGAGACTTAATAATGAATAGTGTTTCTACTTACATTAGAGGAAAGTTAGGGGGGATAAATGGGAGACAGATAGAAAAAGATGATGTCCTTGAGGGTGGAGTTTCTAAGCCAGGACTTCAAGCGAAAAAAGTCCGAGATGAATATATACCTTCTTATTTTAGTGAAGAAGAGATAAGAGTAATATTAGGACCACAAGACGATTATTTTAGTGAAGAAGCTGTAAAAATTTTTTTGACTTCTACATATGTAATTACAAAAGATTCTGATAGAATGGGTTACAGGCTTGAAGGACCTGAAATTAAAGCTAAGGAAGGGCATGACATAATTACGGATGGGATTTTACCGGGTGCTATTCAAATACCTGGAAAT
The DNA here is from genome assembly GCF_030534315.2 of Thermoanaerobacterium sp. CMT5567-10. Classification (NCBI taxonomy): domain Bacteria; kingdom Bacillati; phylum Bacillota; class Clostridia; order Thermoanaerobacterales; family Thermoanaerobacteraceae; genus Thermoanaerobacterium; species Thermoanaerobacterium sp. CMT5567-10. The sequence goes on along the minus strand of NZ_CP130558.2, from coordinate 1,226,432 downwards.
GGAAAACCAATTATAATATTGAAAGATGCCCAAACTACGGGTGGCTATAAAAAAATAGCAACAGTTATTTCATTTGATTTATCAAAACTTGCTCAATTAAAACCAGGAGACAAAATAAGATTTAGAACTATTGACCTTTCTGAGGCGCATAAAATTCTTGCAGAAACTGAAAACAAAATAAATAAGATTAAGGAAACTTTGAAAGTATTAAAATATTTTAAGGTAAAAGTAAACGAGAGATATTATGATGTCGGTGTGGAACCACTTTGACATATGTTATAATATGCAAACGGACAGTACGTAAAAAATATTTATTAGTTTATTCTAAAGGTCCTTACTATTATAAGAAGTTTAGTACCCTAATTTAAGCAAAAAGTTTATGCATATATAATATTATATTAAAAGGAGAGGTATATTTTGAAAAATGGTAAATATTCTTCAAGTATGTTAGTAGGGGCAGCATTTCTAATGGCTACTTCTGCTATAGGGCCAGGATTTTTGACTCAAACAGCTGTGTTTACAGAGAAATACCTTGCAAGTTTTAGTACAATAATTCTTATCACTATTATTGTAGATATTATAGCTCAAGTGAATATATGGCGAATAATTATAGCAGCGTGAAAGTATGGACAGGAAATAGCTAATGACGTTTTCCATGGCTTAGGATATTTTATAGCCTTTTTAGTATTTATAGGAGGAATTGCATTTAACATAGGGAATATTGCAAGTACAGGCATGGCTTTTAACACTATGTTTGGGATAGATCCACGTATAGGCGCAGCCATTTCTGCAATAATTGCTATTGCAATCTTTTTATCTAAAGAATTTGGAAATGTAATGGATAGATTTGCACAAGTTTTAGGTGCTCTAATGATTTTGTTAGCGACATATGTGGCAATAGCAGCACATCCTCCCGTGGGTGAAGTCATTATTAGAACAGTTGCACCTAAAAAAATTGAATTTCTTCCTATAATCACATTGATCGGTGGCAGTGTTGGCGGTTACATAACATTTGCAGGTGGGCATCGTTTACTACAAGGCGGTGTGAAAGGTATTGAAGCTGTAAACAATGCTACAGAAAGTGCCACTTTAGGAATAATTGTGGCAGCCATAATGAGATATGTACTATTTTTTGGGGCTCTAGGAATTGCTATGAAAGGTGTAAAGTTTGATTCTGTTAATCCAGCGGCTACTCCTTTCCTCACAGTAGCAGGAACTTTTGGCTACAAGATGTTTGGCCTAGTATTATGGGCTGCAGCAACTACTTCAGTTGTAGGATGTTCCTTCACTTCCCTTTCTTTCATAAGGACATTCTTTAAATCTATAGATAGATATTTTGAAAAATATATTATTTGGTTTATAGTTTTTTGTACTGTTATCTTTGTAATTGTAGGAAAACCTGTAACTTTGCTAATATTCGCTGGCGCAATAAATGGATTAATACTACCTTTAACTCTTGGTTCAATGCTTTTAGCTTCTCGAAATAAAAAAATCATAGGAGATTATCAACATCCAACTATATTTACGATATTAGGAATTTTAGTATTCATTTTAACTCTATATGGAAGCATTAGTTCACTCTCAGAAATAGTACAACTTTTCAAATAATTAATATTTTTAAAATCAATATAAATTAAAATCCTGCTCAAGGCAGGATTTTTTTACAACGTAAATTTATCTTTTATACTTTTTCAACTCGCAATCAAAAAGCTTTTCGATGTTCTAAAATATGGAGCTGGCAAAGGGACTTGAACCCTTGACCTGTTGATTACGAATCCAAAAAGTGGTAATTTTATAACTGTTTTTGATATTACTTAAGTACTTTAAAGATGCATTACGACTGGATTTTAAGTACTTGTAATATTTTGTTAAATTACTTGAAATTCATTGAGTTTTTTTAAGTTTAAGCACTTTTTAAGCACTAAAATTTCACTATACCCGTATCAGGTATAGCTAATAAAGCATGTTGAAATCAGTAAAACTTAAGCTTTTTAACTATGTGGTCACACATGGAAGGAAAAGGAAGACCAGATTGGCTTTACAAAAAACAAATTTGAAGGCAATACTGTAAGACATAGGAAGTCATTAAATAGAACAGTTTTTGTATTATACAGGTGCAAAAGACGCAAAGTTCAATTAGCATCTGAAACTAATTCGTTATTATAGCAATGGCTGCAACAAGCTTATTTCTTTTATATTTTTAGCTAATATATTCTTATAAATTCAATGCTATCTGCTATTTATTTTTTCAAAGATGTTGTAAAATTAATTATGAGTAATATAACATTAATAGGAGATGAAAAAGCATGTGCTGTAAATGGTATGCTATTGAGACAAAGAAGGATAAAGAACTTGATACATTAAATTTAATAAATTTAATATTAGAGAAGTCAAACGAAAAGTCATACAAAATATTATTACCTAAAAGAATTATTTTCGAAAGAAAAAAAGGCAAAAAAGTAGAAACGACCAGATATTTAATTCCAAAGATAGTTTTTGTAAAAGTTGACGACATTAAAAAAATTTATAATGCAATTAATGAATTAAATTATGACCTTTTAGAAGATAACAGTAAACCTATGGAAGTAAAAGATGAAGAGATGCATATCATATTACAGTTAATAAATGAATCTGATATTATCGGAGTTTCATCAGGAATAAAAATAGGAACTAAAGTAAAAATCATTGATGGTCCTTTAAAAGATTTTAAAGGAGTTATTGAAGAGATAGATAATCGCAAAGGCAGAGCAAAAATAAGGTTAATTTTATCAGGAAATGTATATTTTGTAGACCTAGGTATATTTGTAGGGGAAGATGTAAATCAATTACTAGAGATGAGAAGCTAAAAAAATTAATTAAAAAAATTGTTTTAAAAAGAAGGAATTTTTTAGTTTATGTCGAATAAATAAAAAGTAGTAATAATATCCAGTAACATTTATGCTGACGTTTCGGCGCTCATAAATATTACTGGTGGTTATAAAGCTTTAGAGCGGAGGCGGTGAATTTAATTCACTGGCGCCCGTATGGCGAAGCTATACCTATTTTGAGGGAAATGTGATATAATTAAGGATAAGGAAAATAAAATAAAATGAATGATTGGCACAGTGATTTTGTAGCGGCTATAAAAGAAGAGCTAAAAGATATACTGAGGAAGAATTAAAAAAGAGCATGGAAAAGGGTATGGAAAGCTTAGTAATAAGACAATTAAAGAGTAAATTTAACGATATACCTTAGAAATATTTAAGATTGATAGAAGATGCAGATGAGAAAATGCTACATCGAATAGCAGATAATATATTTGAAATAAATAAGATTGAAAATATAGAAAAATATATTGTAAGTTTAGAATTTGTTTTTCAAAATGGGATATTAATACTAACTTTTGTAATAACTTATTTAGTAACTTTTTTAGTAATTGCAAATGCTGATATATCGCTTTTTTCGTTTAATTCGTACACTATTTATATAAAAGAATGTAAAAAAATTATAAATAAAATTTGGTTGTGATTAGAAAGTTATTCGTAAATGATTTTGTTTCAATATTCTAATGTTCTACTTTACAGTTTAATTGGGGGTTATTAAGAAATGACTTATTTAAAAGTAAAAAGATTGATAGATATAGTTCTTTCATTATTAGGGCTAATTTTGTTTTCTCCAGTATTTTTGATTTTAATAATAGCAATTAAGATTGACTCTAATGGTCCGGTGTTATTTAAGCAAAAAAGAGTTGGAATTCATAAGAGTTATTTTAATATATTAAAGTTTAGAACAATGAGAGTGGATACTCCTAAGGATATACCAACACATATGCTGGAGAACCCTGATCAGTGGATTACTAAGGTTGGAAAGTTTCTTAGAAAGACAAGTTTAGATGAGCTACCGCAGATGATAAATATATTAAAGGGTGAGATGAGCATTATTGGACCTCGTCCTGCTTTATGGAATCAATATAATTTAATAGAAGAAAGAGATAAGTATGGAGCTAATGATGTAAGACCAGGCCTTACTGGTTGGGCACAGATTAACGGTAGAGATGAACTACCCATTGAGGTTAAAGCGAAATTGGATGGGGAGTATGTTGAAAAGTTAAGCTTTTGGTTGGATGTAAAGTGCTTCTTTAAAACAATCATAAGTGTTATCAAAAGTGACGGAGTTGTCGAAGGCGGAACAGGAAGACTAGAAAAAGGAGAAGCTACTCAGAAGGAGACTACATAATAATGAAAAAGATACTAATAACAGGAGCTAATAGTTATATAGGTACATCTTTTAAAAATTGGGTTAGTAAGTGGCCTGACAAATATAAAGTAGACAGCATTAGTGTAAGAGGCAGTGAGTGGAAAAAGAAGTCATTTAAAGGATATGACGTTGTTTTTCACGTAGCAGCAATTGTTCACGTCAAAGAGAAAGAAATAGATGAATATTTTAGAGTGAATAGAGATTTAACTGTAGAAGTAGCAAAAAAAGCTAAACAAGAAGATGTAAAGCAATTTATATTTTTAAGCACTATGGGAGTCTATGGTACTGAAACAGGGTATATTACAAAAGATACAGTACCAAATCCAAAGACACCATATGCTAAATCAAAATATGAAGCTGAAGAATTGCTATTTAAAATGAATGGAGATACTTTTAAAGTAGCAGTACTTAGACCACCTATTGTTTACGGGAAAGGTTGTAAAGGAAACTATCCTAGACTAGCAAGAATTGCAATAAAAGTGCCAGTATTTCCTGATGTAGATAATAAGCGAAGTATGATTTACATTGATAATTTGTGTGAGTTTATTAGATTTTTGATTGATGATGATAGTAATGGGTTGTTTTTCCCACAAAATAGTGAGTATGTAAATATAAGCGAGATGGTTAAATTGATTTCTGAAGCAAACGGGAAAAAGATCAGAATTACTAAGTTATTTAATCCTATATTAAAGCTACTGAGGACAAGTACAGTTAATAAGGCGTTTGGTGACTTAGTGTATGAGAAAAAAATGTCTAGTTATCATAAACATTATTGTTTAAAGGATTTTAAAGAGTCAATTTATCTAACTGAAAAGAGAGAATTGAAATGAATGCTGGTATAAATAAACAAATGTTGGTTAGCATTATTATGCCAACGTATAATTGCGAGAAATATATAGAACAAGCAATAAATTCAGTAATCAATCAAACCTATAAAGAGTGGGAACTATTAGTTATAGACGATGGTTCAGAAGATAATACAGTTGAAATAATTAAGGAACTTTCAAAAAAAGATTCTCGTATTCGTTTTGTAAAGAATGAAAAAAATCAAGGGGTATCAGCTACTAGAAATATAGGAATCTCTTTAGCTAATGGAAATTGGATTGCATTTTTAGATAGCGATGATATGTGGGATAAAACAAAGTTAGAAAAACAGATGAAATATGCAGAAAAAACGTCTGCAGAATTTTTATTTACCGGTTCGTCGTACATAAATGAGGATGGTGAATATTATAAAGGCATATTTGAAGTTCCAGATAAAGTTACATATAAGAAATTGAGGAATCATAATGTAATATCTTGCTCGTCAGTTCTTATAAAGAAACGACTTTTCGATAACATCAAAATGGAAAAAGATGATATGCACGAAGACTATGCTGTATGGTTAAGGATTCTTAGAACAGGGATATTAGCTTATGGAATTAATGAGCCTCTTTTAATATATCGTATTTCTCGCAACTCAAAGTCTGGAAACAAGATAAAGTCAATCAAGATGACGTATAAGGTATTTAGATTTATTGGATTGAATCCGATAGTTTCAATATATTTTACGTTTAGGCATGTTATAGAATCTGTTAAAAAGTATAAGAAAATTTTTGCAAAATGAAAATTTAAGAGATACTATTATGTTATTTGATTAAGGTTAAAGGAGAAATGCATATAGCTTATAGTTTTATGAAAATCTAGTAGAATATAAAATTGCTAAAAAAATTGAGTTCAATAATAATAAAAGTAAGAAAGGTTTTATACATATACATATTAAATAATAAAACTGATATATATAAAAGTTTCTATTGATATTAATTATTTGCTTATATATAAATAAGAACCTTATATAAGATAAAAGATTAAAATAAGTTTTAAAGGATGGAGATAATGATAGGCATAATTTTTATTGGGGATTTAAAATATTGCCCTTATTTAAACAAATATACGCAAGTTCTTGATGAAGAAAATCAAAAGTATGAAGTTCTATTCTGGAACAGAGAAGGAAAATCTGTAGATTATCCATTGAATTATTTTTCATTGAATTTGAAATCAGTGCTTAATAGGCATCCGCTGTTTAAAATTTTGGATTTTCTAAAATTTAGAAAGTGGGTAAAAAATCAAATTAAAACAAGAAATTATGATAAACTTATTATTCTTTCAACTTTATCTGGTGTTCTTATTGCAAAAACTCTAATTAATAAGTACAAGTATAATTATATTTTTGATATTAGAGATTATAGTTATGAAAATAATAAAATGTTTTTCAATATCGAAGAGAATTTGATTAGAAATTCTTTTTTTACGTGTATTTCTTCAGAGGGATTCAAAGAATTTTTGCCAAAAGGATATCCTTATATTATAGCGCATAATATTAATAAAAATGATTATCAAAACAAAAAAAAATTTATAAAGAAAGATAAAGGAAGTATTCTTAATGTAGTCTTTATTGGGGCAGTTAGATATTTCAAACATCAAGTTAAAATAATTGATAGGTTGAAAAATGATAATAGGTTTAATTTGATTTACCATGGTTCAGGAGCTGAACTGGATTTGTTCATAAATTATTGTAAAAAAAACAATATATCAAATTTAAAGTTTACGGGAGAATATAATAATTCAGATAAAAATAAGTTATTAATAAAAGCGGATATATTGAACAATTCTTATAAGGCTTCCAAAATGATGGAAACAAAATATGCGATTTCAAACAAATACTATGATGGGATTATTTATGGAATTCCTCAGCTTGTTGAAACCAATACGTATAAGCAAAGTAAGGTAGAAGAGCTAGGTATAGGAATAGGTTTAGACGTAGAAGAAGAGGACTTTGCAGATAAATTATATGAATATTACTATAATATTGATGAAAAAAAATTTAATGATAGTTGCAATAAAGAATTACAAAAAATTTTAATAGAGGATCAATTATATTTAGAGAAAATAAGAGAATTTATTAATAGTTAATAATATTGAGTTATAACCTACTGCATAGGTTTTAGTCTTATGATTAAAAGATAGCGATATAAAGAACACGATATTATTTTTATAAGAAATTGCAACTTGAATGAAAGGAAGAACAATTAGTGAAAATATTATATTTGGATTTTTTGTATCCTAAAGGTCATATATGCCAAAATGCTTCATATATAAGCTGTTTTGCAAAATTTGTAAATGTTTATGTTATATGTCCTAAAAGGCATTATAATAATCTACCCAAAGAAGTAAAAGTTATAGAAAAGGATTCTTTAAAAATAAAGGATGGAAGATTATTTAGCAGGTTAAGTACGCTCAAGATCATGCTTATATCAGCTATAATAGCTCGTAAATTAAAGCCTGATTATGTTTTTATTTCTTCTTATGAAACTATAATGTTTTCAATAGGGAGGTTATTCTTTCGAAGACGTGAAAGATTATCATATTACATCACTTCAATATAGATTAATTAGAGAATAGGATTAAACGATGGTTTTTTAAAAGATATATGAATAAAGTTGAACATGTAGTTTTTGAAGAATTTATTAAAGATTGTCTAATGGAAACACATGAAATAAATAGTGAGAAGGTTCATGTTTTACCGCATCAATTAAATGAGAATATATTAAAAGATAATTATCAAAAATATGCTTGTGTAGGGTTAAGCAATAGTAATGATGAAAACATAATATCTGAGATTGTAAAAAAAGAGAACCAAGAAAAAATTTTAAAAAAAGCGAAATGTAAAGTGATATTGAAATCGAAAGTAATTAATTTTGATGATGGTTTTTTAAAAGTGCTAAATAATTATTTAGATGATATGCCATTTCCATCTACATTTAAGTATAGAATGAGTGGAACACTTGTTGATGCTTTTTCTAATAATAAAATTATACTTTGTAGCAATATTACTTTGATGGATTATTATTCAAAAGAATATCCATCAATTTGCAAAATAATTGAAAGTGTAGATGATTTTTTCGAATATGTTATTAAAATAAATAAATTGGAGATTAATGAACAACTTAATGAGTTTGAAATATTCAAAAATTCACACTCTGAAGATAAGATAGTTTTGGTTTTTAAAAATATGGTTTAATATGCAAAAATACTAGTTAAAAAATTTAGGAGAACTAACTATGCAAAGTAATGGATTAATTAATTCAAATATCAATATAAAGGTTGGTAAAATAAAAGACATAAATATTATATTATTATCTAGTATGATAGGTAGTTTGAATGTATTGTTCTATAAAAATTATCAAATATCAATGATTATTATTACCGCAGAATTAACGATACTAGCATATTATTTTATGAAAAAAGATATTACTAGATATATTGGAAGTTACTTGATTTTTCTATCTTTAAGTTTCGAATTTAATGAATTAGGTGGTACTGAACAATTTTATGGATTTAAAAATTTTAGAATATTTGGTATTAATCTAGGTATATTATCTTTATTACCTTTATTAGTAATAGTACTTTCTAAAAAAATCAAAATAAATGAAATCAAAAATAAATATACTAATTTACATAAATTTATAGCAATTATCATATTTATGGATTTTATGGGGGTTATATTTGGATTATTACAATTGATTACAAATGACAATAATATACAGAATATGGATGGTATGTTACCAAGCTTTGTGGGCACTACATATAACATGGTTGCACTACCTATTCTTCTAATAATCTCTATAATATATATTCTTACTTGAGAGAAAGAAAAAGTACAACTTTTGGAAGACTATTTAATTGCAATTTTAATTGGTGCAATTGTTTCAATGATTGTGTCATTATTAACTGGTAATTTTGGTATATATGGAAGAGCTAATACTTTATTAGTAAGTAATGTGATAATATATATACCTTTTTTGTTGTTAATACCATTTTATGAAAAATGTAATTGTAGAAAGCCTAATATTGGGATGATAAAACAAGCTGTTGAAGGACTTTAATATAAATTTAGATAAAAGCATTATAGTAGGTGATAAAGAAATAGATATTCAAACAGGAAAAAATGCAGGCATTGGTAAATGTATTTTAGTAAGAAGTGGTCATCAAGTGGATGAAGATAAAACAAAAGCAGATATTATATAATTAATTTTATAATCGTTGAATTTAATTAATAATAATTATTAGACACATACTTTTTGATTTTTCAAAGCAATTTAAGCGCATATATGCAGATATTTAGAATGATATTTTAAATTAACATTTAACAATATACCTGAGGCTCATATATGTAATGATTTTTGTATCATCAAGTCGAATATGCATGGTAGGCCAGGTAAATAATGTAATGCAAGTACGATTTAGAGATGGAGCAATTTATGAATATTATGATGTAACTAAGCCTGAATTCAAAGATTTTATGAGTTCTTCCTCATTAGGGGCAGTATTATCAAAACTTGATAAAGCGCACAGTTATCGTTGTATTCAATATTATATCTATTACTGAATGAAATAGTGTTAGAGTTCTATAATAAACTATAAACAAGCTAAAAAAGTAATGAAATAATTTAGATGAAAGTGTTTTTATTTATAAAAGGAAATTTAATATTTTATATAGAATATATGTCATAGAATTTATTAAAGCTATTTATTATCAAAGTTAGCTCTTAAAATATTAAAAGAAGGGACATTATTATGGAAAAGAATATAAGAAAGTATCTACTTATCCTTATAGATGCATTGTTAATCAATATTGCTTTTTTTATGGCTTTTTTCTTGAGATTTGATTATCATGTAGTAGAACCATATTTCACATTGTATACGCAGTCATTTATAATTTTTACATTAGCGAACATATTTACATTTATATTTTTTAGGCAATACCATAAGATATGGCGGTATGTTAATTTAAAAGATTTGATAGACATGATGGTTGTCATAACAATAGGAAGTGCCATATCATCACTGATATTATTTTTATTGCAGATACATTTGCCAAGGTCTATTTATCCATTAAGCTGGCTTTTGAATATCATATTAATTATTTCAAGTAGGATGTTTTATAGATATATAATGAGCAATTCAAAAGTAAAAATAAAAAATATAGTTTTTAAAAACACGCTCATAATAGGTGCTGGAAGTGCCGGGCAAATGTTAATAAGAGAATTAAGAGCACACCTTGAAATAGGATTAAAGCCAGTAGCTATACTTGACGATGATAGATCAAAGATATATAGGAGTATGGAAGGTGTCCCTATTGTAGGTACACTCGATGATATAGTTAAAGCAGTCAAGGAAAATGAAATTGATGAAGTGATATATGCAATTCCTTCTGCGTCAAGGACGGTATTGAGAAAAGTAATTGATAGCTTAAGTGAATTACATATGAAAGTAAAAACGCTTCCTGGAATATATGAGCTAGTGAATGGTAAAGTGTCTGTTAATCAAATACGAGATGTTGATATAAACGACTTATTAGGAAGAGATCCAATAAAGATAGATTTAGATGAAATAAGCAGTTACATAAAAGGCAAGAAGGTAATGGTAACTGGTGGAGGTGGATCGATAGGTTCAGAATTATGCAGGCAAATAGCAAAGTTCAATCCTTCACACCTTGTAATCCTTGATATATATGAAAACAATATGTACGATATACAGCAGGAATTATTAAGAAAATATCCAGATCTAAGAATGACGTGTCTTGTAGCTAGTATAAGGGATGAGAAAAAGTTAAATATCATATTTAAAGAATATAAACCTGAAATTGTTTTTCATGCTGCTGCACATAAACACGTTCCATTGATGGAAGATAGTCCACATGAAGCAGTTAAAAATAATGTATATGGAACATTGAATCTTGTCAGATGTGCAAATGCATATAATGTAAAACGCTTTGTTATGATTTCAACTGATAAAGCTGTTAATCCTACAAGCGTAATGGGCGCAACAAAGAGAATTTGTGAAATGATAATTCAATCATTTGATAAGGTTAGTAAAACAGAATTTGTTGCAGTTAGATTTGGTAATGTTTTAGGAAGTAATGGCAGTGTAATACCATTGTTTAAAAAACAAATAGCAGAAGGTGGACCTGTAACAGTTACACATGAAGATGTAAAAAGATATTTTATGACAATTCCAGAAGCAGTTCAATTGGTAATACAGGCAGGTGCTATGGCAAATGGTGGAGAGATATTTGTACTTGACATGGGAGAGCCTGTAAAGATTATAGATCTTGCAAGAGATTTGATACGCTTATCGGGTTTTGAACCAGATGTGGATATTCCTATTAAGATTACAGGACTAAGACCTGGTGAGAAATTATTTGAAGAACTGCTTATGACAGATGACAAATATACGTCAACAAAACATGACAAAATTTTTATAGAGAAACCAGGATTTAATGACTATGATGGCTTAGTTTTAACTTTAGAAAAATATAAATCTAAAATAGATGATATGAATACATATGAGATAAAAGAATTTATAAAATCGATTGTACCTGAGTATAACTCACCTGAACTTGAAACAATTGATGAAGTTAGTGCTACTACAATTAACCCGAAATAAAGTTTTAATGTATTTATAGCATTTTTGATTATAGATATGTGCATAATCAAAAATCAATCCAAAATAAAAACCGGCATAGGTAGGTTATGTAAATGATAAAGGCTAAAAAATATACTTGAACATTTAAAACTAAATAAAAGAAAAAAATGAGAGCTAAAAAAGGGTATAAAAATCCTGTAGATAATTGATGGTAAAAATTGATAAACACTTAAATATAAAATTAAGCTGTACGCTTTAAACCATCAAGAGATTTAGTTTTGTCAATATTACCAGCTTTATAGGCAGCTATAGCAAGGGTTAATAAAGTAATATGGTCAAAAGTATTTAAATTACTGACAGAATTAATATTTCTAACATATGCTCTTTCAAGGTTTAAAGCTTCACAGCTAAATTTATCTTTCTGATTCGGTCCTTAATTTATATTTAGATTTCAAATGTATAGAATTTCTATCGATTGAAGACCTGTAATCAGTAGATATAGAAGTATATTTAATGCAACCTCTGTACTTTTTGCCATTGAAGTGTTTGGGATGATGGCATGGGCAAAGAGAATCATCTTTTGATTTATAGTATTTACAACGATGTTTTTGTTTAATAAAACCATCAAAATACTCTTTGCCATCTTTAATCATTGGAATACCTGCATCACAAACAACATGACCATCATCAGTTAAATTATGCTTTTTAGAACCTCTCTTACTAAGAGGGCTAAAACAATGGCCATGGAGGGTGTTCCTTACAAAATTATAGACTTTTTTAACATCATAGTCTTTGTCAGCAATGAAATTGACACCTTCAAGATTAAACCAATTGTTGGTTTCAGATAAAAGAGGGATTGCAGCATCAAAATCGGGGATATTAGCAGTAGTAGTTACTTCAGCAATAGGCAGACGAAGACCAGACAAAGAATCAATAATTATGTGATTTTTATATCTCCAATAGAACTCATAATTTTTATTAGAAGAATCATTAGAAGCAGAATGAACACCAAGTTTACAATCCTTGTCAGACTTAGGTTGATTATCTTTAGAGAATTTATTTTTAGAAAAAGACTTAGGATTGTTAAACTTAGTATTAGCCTTAAAAGGAGTAGAATCCAAAGAAATAGGATCGCCAGAAATAAGTCCAAAATCCTTAAGAATATTTACTTGATTCTGCATAACATAAGACAAGTATTTATGGTCAAAATTCTTAAGGAAACGCTCAAAAGTCCAATAAGAAGGCAGCTTTTTAGTAATATCAAAGCCGCAGAAGTGAGCAATAATAAGATTATTGCAAGATAATCAATGAGGTCAGAAATCTCACCGAATTTCTCAGCTTTCATAACAATTAAGCTAAAGAGAGCATGGCGGGAAAAGCCTATAGGGCCAAATTTAGAAGGCGGGAATTCAGGAATGGGAGATAAATCAAGATTACTAAATAAAGAAGTATAAAAATCAATTTTAGGTTGAGAAGTAAAAAGGTCTATGAGGTTTGAAACTTGTTGAAGCTGGTACATGTAGGCTTTCCTCCTTTAATGTTTAATGATGCTAATAATACTATGATTCAACAAAAAAGGTAGGGAATCCTACATATCAGATAAAAATTTTTAAGGTGATAAGAAAAAAGCATATCTAGGAAATAGCTTAAGTCAAGGCTTTTGAGATATGCACAAGTTTATAATTTAGTATAATTGGGGTGATTTGTTATAAACAGTAGAAAACTAATACCTAATATTATAAAGCTGAGAATTAAACAAATATATTATAAACGAAAATTTAATGCCGAGATTTATTCTGATAAAGTACATATTGCTTCTAAATTAGGTAAAAGTGTAACAGTTTATAGGAATGTGTTTATAAATAAAGATGTTTGCATAGGTGATTATTCTTATGTCTACGAAAATACATTGATTGAGTCAGGTAATATTGGAAAATTTTGTTCTATTGCTTCAAATGTGAGTATAGGACCTGATAATCATCCAATTAATCTAGTGTCTACTCATCCTTTTTTATATGATAAAAAATGGTCAAGAAAAATTAATATTGATACGATAAATTATGAATATAAAAATGATAGTCCTCCAATTATAGGGAACGATGTATGGATTGGAAGAAATGCGATAATATTAAGAAATGTAACAATAGGTGATGGAGCTATTATCGGTGCAGGGGCGGTAGTAACTAAAGACGTAGAAGCTTTTTCTATTGTAGGTGGAGTTCCAGCAAGGCATATAAAATATAGGTTTCCGGAAGAAATAAGAGAGAAACTTTTACAAATAAAATGGTGGGATTGGCCAGAAGAAAAGATAAGAGAAAATATAGAATTATTTTATAATGTCGAGAAATTCATAAAAAAATTTTATCATAGTGGGGAGAATGAATATGTTTAATTATGATTATGTAATAGTAGGTGCAGGTTTTGCTGGGAGCGTATTTGCTGAAAGAGTGGCGAATTTGTTAAATAAAAAAGTGTTAATTATAGAAAAGAGAAATCATATTGGTGGAAATGCGTATGATGAATATAATGAAGATGGTATATTAGTACATAAATATGGTCCCCATATTTTTCATACCAATTACAAAGAAGTGTGGGATTATATATCTCAATTTACAGAAATGAATATTTATTATCATCATGTACTTGCAAGTATTGATGGCAAATATGTGCCAATTCCTTTTAATTTAAATACATTATATGAATTATTTCCAGAGTCAGTTAGAATAAAATTAGAAAAAAGTTTGATAGAAAATTATGGATACGGAATGAAGGTTCCTATTTTTCAATTAATGAAGACAGAAAATAATGATTTAAAATTTTTGGCAGATTTTATTTATAACAGGTTGTTTTTAAATTATACGACTAAACAATGGGGTATGCAGCCTGATGAATTAGATGAGGAGGTAACAGCTAGAGTTCCAGTATATATAAGTAAAGACAACAGATATTTTGGTGATAAATATCAAGGTGTACCTAAGCATGGTTATACAAAAATGTTTGAAAGAATGCTTGATAATAAGAATATACATATTCTTCTAAATACTGATTACAAAGAAATAATAAATCAAATTAGATATGGGAAGTTAGTTTATACAGGTTCAATAGACTATTTTTTTGACTATAAATATGGTAAATTACCATATAGATCATTAGATTTTAAGTTTGAAACACTAAGTGTAGAAAAATTTCAACCAGTAGGAACAGTGAATTACCCAAATGATTATAATTTTACAAGAATAACAGAATTTAAACATTTAACCGGTCAAGTTCATAACAAAACTACTATATTAAAGGAGCTTCCTAAAGAGTGTAAAAATAGTAATGACACACCATATTATCCAATTTTACAAAAAAGAAATGTTGATTTGTATATGAAATATAAAAATGAAGCCGAGAAATTTAACAATGTAATTTTTATAGGAAGGTTGGCTGAATATAAATACTATAATATGGATACTATTGTAAAACGTGTATTAGATATAATCAGAAATGAGGGAATGTAAATGCAGAATTTTAATAAGAAGATATTGATGATGATTTTAAATTGGAATGGTAAAATAGCTATTTTAGAGTGTTTAGAGTCAATAAAAAATTTAAATTATAACAAAAAAAATTTGATTATTGTTTCTATTGATAATGGTTCATCTGATGGTTCGGTAGAAGCTATAAAAAAGAAATATGAACAACTTAGAGGTGTAGGATTTGAATATTTGGAAGTTGTTAAACTAAACGAAAATGTTGGTGCTCCAAAAGCATATAACTATGCTTTAAGTAATATAAAGTACGAATATGATTATATATTAAAATTAGATAATGATGTTGTTTTTAATGATAGAGATATAATTAATAAATTGCTTAACAAAACGGAAACAGATAAAAAAATAGGTATTATTGGACCAAAAATAGTTTATTATGATAATCCAAATCAATGTGCCCATGCAGCAGGTTATATTAATTGGTTGTGGGGCCTTCCATATACGAGTAATGAAGATTATGAAGGCGAATGTGATTTTGTTACGGGGTGTTGTATGTTAATCAAAAGAGAGATTATAGATAAATTAGGTGTATTTTTAGATGAAGACTATTTTATATATTGGGATGATACGGATTTGTGCATGCGTGCTAAAAATAATGGATATAAAGTATATTATTTTCCTGCTACAAAAATTGTACATAAAGTATCAAAAAGTACCGGGCTAAAGAAAAGATCTAATTTTGCGATATATTATATGATGCGTAATAGAGTTTTATTTGTAAAGAAGAATGCGCCAACAATATTGCGAAAATTTGTAAACATATATATTTATTTATGGTTTTTAAGGTATGTATTGCCGAAATTACGAAAAGGTAAGAAAGGAATTAATGAGATAAAAATTACTTATAAAGCAATTATTGATGGTATAAATAATGTTTCAGGTAAAATTATTTAATTAAGTGAGGAATCGTGTATATGAAAATTCTTTATGTGGATTTATTAAGTCCAAGTGGTCATATTGGATTAAATAAAATATTGGTAAAAACATTATCAAATTTAGTAGACTTAGATATTGTATGGAGGAATAACTATATAAATATAGATGAATTAAAGGATGTAAATGACAGAAATATAAACGTTTATTATATTCCAGAAAAACTATATAAAGAGAGTGTATCTAAAATTAGCTATAGGTTAAATAATGTCAAAATAATAAAATGGTTATTGAGAAATTTTGATATCAACAAATATAACTTAGTTTTTATTAGTAGCTATGAGACTATATCTTTCTCCATGGCATGGCCGAGAAAGTTAAAAACGAGAACAGTGATATTAAATCATAATAACTTAGATGAATTACAAAATAAAGTAAAATATTTGTTTTTTAAATTAATTCCTAGGCATATTGAACATATAGTTTTTGAAGAATACATGAAAGACTATTTAAAGGAATCAATTAAAATTGATAATAAGATTTGGGTAATGCATCATCCTATAAGTTTTGATAAATATCATGATGCAAAAAGATTTGGTCTTCTGGGTAAAGAGAAAGATAAGTGTGATATAATATTTGCACCAAGTGGAAGTAATGATGAGTTGTTTATTAAAAACTTGATTAATAATCAATTGGTATATAAGTACCTAAGTCAAACAAATTGGAGATTAATTATAAAATCAAAAGAGATAACTTACGAAGATAATTATTTAAAAATATTTAGTAATTATTTAGACTATAAGGAATATTTGTATTATTTTGTTAATGCTAAATATATTCTATTTCCATATGTTCAAAATTTTAATTATAGAATAAGTGGTGTATTATTTGACGCAATTGCTTTTAAGAAAAAGATAATTGCCTCTTCAAATAAGATATTTAAATATTTTTTAAATAAATATAAAGATTTAGGATTTATTTTTAACAATTTAAATGAGTTTAATTCGTTAATAAACATATTACACAAAGATAAAGGAATCATGAGTAAAGAAATAATTAATCAGATTTACTATGATTATTCGCAAGATTTTTTTACAAAATCATTAAAAAATATTATAGGTGATAGCCAAAATGATGAAGAGTATAAGTATTAATAGCAAAATTGAGTATAAGAATTTTATTATTATATTTTTATTAACTCTATTAATTTCATTATTTGGTGAAACATTATCTTATAATCTCATAGGTTTTTTATAATTTATTTAATTGCTATAATTTTAGCGGCTTTATTATTAGTGAGAAAAAGTGATTGGGTATATATTAGTTTACTTCTTATAACTATGAATATGAGCGAATGGTCAAGAACAATTTCTGATAATAATTTTTATACTTTTAGGACAGTGAAGTTATTTGGTATTAGTTTAACTGTTTTGTTTACAATATTATTATTCAATTATAAATTTATTTTCTTAAAAAGAAAATTTGATATTTTTCGGAATACGATATTTAAAGTATTTAGTTTGATTTTTTTAGTAGGTTTAGTGGTAGGATTTTTAAATTTAATATTTGGTGATACGAATATAAAAGGCTTTGAAAGTGATTTGTATTACTGGATAATAGTTATTTTGGCATTCTATATTTCTTACAATTTTAAAAATAAAGATTTGATTGAAAATATTTTAATTATTTCCTTACTAACAAGACCATTAATTATATTATTAGGATGGTTTTTTAAATTTGGTGAAGGGAATTATGGAGGAGTCTTTATTTCATCTTTTGACCCAATAGATATTTTTATACCATTTATATTATCATTATTTTTTTTGAAGAATGATATACCAAAGTGGCTATTTATGATATCTTTTCTGTCTTCATTAATTACATTAGTATTACAGCCTTCAGGTAAGAGTATCTTACTTTTGCCTATAGGTATATTATTAATCTATATTACTTCTAATAAATCATATAAGAATTTTATTAGGCATACTGTTGTTTTTATATTTATTTTGATTTTGATTTTGACTATAATGAGTATGGGCTTTACGAGTAACAACATTTTATTTAAAATAAAATTTTCACAAGCGACTAGTTTACTAAGTTTAGTTCCAGATGTAATTAATAATCCAGATAACGTGTATAAAATGGAGGGATCACCAAGAGATAGAATTTTAGAATTTTTAAATATTATTGAAGATTTAAAGAATAGCTATAATATAGTTATTGGGAAGGGCTTTGGAGGAAGTTTTAGAGATTATAAATATCCAATTCCATTTGTTAGAAACGGCTATTCTCAAGATCAATGGTTGAATAGACAATTTTACGATGTACACGAGAGTATAAATTATGTATTTTTGAAGTTTGGCATTTTAGGAATTATGTTTTATATAATTTTTATTTTGTACTTACTTAAAAGAATTTTTTGTGAGAAAAATTGGAAAAGAAAGTTTTTAAGTATCGTTTTAATTTTTGAATTCGGTTTAATGTTAGGATATAGTTTAAAACTTGCTTTTATGTTTGGTACGTTATTAGGGATAATTTTAGACAAAAATATATGGAGTGAATCGAATGAAAAAAGTTTTGTTTATTGTACCACACAACATTGATCCAAGAATAAAAAAAAGAATTAGAATATTTATAAATAATAACTATCAAGTTTATTTATTATATGGGAATAGAGATAAAAAAAGTAATAATGAATTAGATTTGCTTGGAATCAACAATATAACATGGGTCAATTTTTCTAATAGTAGAAGCACAATCAAAAGGATATTTAACTTATTATTATTTTCAAAAAATGTATGTAAATATATTAAAAATATTCAACCTGATATAATATATATTACTGGTTTTGAAGCATTGATAGCAGTTTGTTTGTGTAGTTTAAAGAATAGGAAAAAAATATTTTATGAAGTTCCAGATCTACCAGGAGGCAGATGGAGGCGAAATAAAATTTTTAAAAAGGTTATAGATAAGCTGGAAAAAATGTTATTAAATAATATTGATAGAATAGTGTTAACATCTCCATTCTTTATCGAAAACTACAAAGAATACAAAACAAAAATTTTTATCTTTGAGAATCTACCAGAAAAAAGAATTTTTGCGAATTTTGAAAAAAAACATCATGAAAAATTTACTATTGGTTTTTTCGGTGAAATACGATATAAAAAATCGATGGAAACTTTAATAGAAGGTCTCGGAGGATTAAATAATATAGATATTATAATTGCTGGTAAAGGAATTTATTATGACGAAATTAATGACATAGCAAAAAAATATTCAAACATTAGAATGCTTGGTTCATATGATTATGAAAAAGATATAGTTTATTTATATTCATTAGTTGATTGTATATATTCTGTTTATGATCTAATATCTGATAATGTAAGATTAGCTTTACCTAACAAATTGTATGAAGCAATTATTTGTGAGTTACCAATAATAGTATCTAAAGGCACTAAATTAGAGGAATTTGTTAAAAATAAAGGTTTGGGATTCGGTATTTCTCCAGATAATAAGAATGAATTAAGAGAAATTATTAATAATTTAATTAGTTATAAGGAAATTTTAAAGGATATAGAAGGTAATTGTAGAATTATTAAAGATATGTATTACTATGAGAACATTGAAAAAGAATTTATTGATATGTGTCTATAATAATTATTTATGGATTGCTTGTAAGGAAGAATTATAATTGTTTTTATTTATTAAGGTATATGATGTTTATGGAAAAATATAAATTTAAACATTTTAAAATCAAGAATTTATATTCTATAGAATAAGTTATTAAAGTTAGAAAAAAACAAATTTTGCAATCCAATAGGACTCGTAAATAGATTTTACTATTAGTTAACAAAAAACAAATGTAATGGCTCTTATGTAAATATAAATTAGTTTTTCAATTGTATTAATGAGATTAATTTATTAGATAGCGACAAAATGTGTTCACGATTGAAGGATATTTTGCTTTAAAACAGAAATCGCAGAAATGAGGGGTAGCATGAAAATATCAATAGCAGGAACGGGTTATGTTGGACTAGTTACAGCAGTATGTCTTGCAGAAGTCGGTCATAATGTAACCTGTGTAGACATTGATGAGAGAAAGATAAGAATTTTAAATGAAGGAAGATCCCCTATTTATGAACCCGGACTTGAAGAATTGATGATCAAAAATAGAGAAAGGCTAACATTTACAACTGATTATAAAAATGCTTATAAAGATGCTGATGTTATATTTATAGCTGTTGGGACTCCAGAGAAAAAAGATGGTTCGGCGAACTTGCAATACGTATTTGGAGTTACTAAACAAATAGCAGAACCAATTCAGCAAGATTGTGTCGTCGTGGTAAAGTCAACAGTTCCAGTCGGAACTAATGATGAAATTGAACGGGTGTTAAGAGAAAATTTAAAAAACGATGTACATGTCGAGGTGGCTTCAAATCCCGAATTTTTATCACAGGGTACTGCTGTAAATGACACATTAAATGCAAGTAGGATTATCATAGGGGTCGAAACAAAATATGCCGAAGAACTATTGAGAAAAGTATACGATGGTTTTGGACTTCCATACGTGATAACAGATAGAAGAAGCGCTGAAATGATAAAATATGCATCAAACGATTTTCTTGCTTTAAAAATTTCGTATATAAATGAAATAGCCAATCTTTGTGAAATAGTTGGTGCTAATATAGAAGATGTTGCAAAAGGCATGGGAATGGATCCTCGTATAGGAGATAAGTTTCTAAAAGCTGGCATCGGTTACGGTGGTTCATGCTTTCCCAAAGATACAAAGGCACTAAATTGGCTAGCAAATTTTAATGATTATGAGTTAAAAACTATTAAAGCTGCAATTGAAGTAAATGAAAACCAAAAGATAAAACTTATTAAAAAGGCAAGAAAATATTATGATAATTTTAGTGGTTTAAATGTCGCAGTCCTCGGGCTTACATTCAAACCAGGTACAGATGATTTAAGGGAAGCACCGTCACTGCAGAATATACCGATACTTCTAGAAGATGGTGCTAATATTAAAGCATGGGATCCTGTCGGTATTGAAAATTATAAAAAGATATATCCTAAAGAGATAAAGTATTGCAATACAATAGAGGAAACAATTAAAGATTCTGATATCTGCTTTATTTTCACTGAATGGCCTGAAGTAAAGAACTTCGATGTGTCATTATTTCCTAAATTAATGAAATATCCTCTTGTTATTGACGGAAGAAATTGCTATGATTTAGATAAAGTTAAAAATAATGGTATTATTTATGAATCTATAGGAAGAATTACAATTAATGGATTATGTTTTGAAAATAGTAATTTGCAATATAAAGATGAAGCTGCTACTACAGATAGCAAAGTTAGAGGCAAATGAATTTTAAAAAATAAATAAAGTAATGATTTCTATAAATTTATGAAATGCGAGGAAATTAGAATTCTTACATTTAGTGAATGCTTTACAATGGGGGATTATTGTACAATGAATGTTTCTATTATTATACCAGTTTATAATGCAGAAAAATTTATTGCAGAAACTATAAAATCTGTGCTACATCAAACATATACTAACTGGGAAATGATTTTAGTTGATGATTATTCTAGTGATGATTCTCAAAAAATTATAAATTGTTTTGCCCAAAAAGATAATAGGATAAAATATATAAGACTTGAGAAAAATTGTGGAGCAGCTGTTGCAAGGAATACCGGACTTGAAATAGCGAAAGGAAGATATATTGCTTTTCTTGATAGCGATGATTTATGGGAACCAAATAAACTTGAAAAGCAAATAAAATTTATGGAAGAAAACAAAATAGGATTTTCTTTTACATCGTATCGTTTAATCGATGAAGAGGGTAATGATTTAAATAAAATAGTAACAGTCCCTAATAAAGTTAATTATAACAATTTACTAAAGAATACAATTATAGGATGTTTAACGGTAATGATTGATAAAAATATTATTGGAGATTTTAGAATGCCTTTGGTAAGAGCCGGTCAAGATACCGCAACGTGGTTATCTATATTACGTAGAGGTTTTGAGGCATATGGAATTAATGAACCATTAGCTAAATATAGGAAAGTTAGTGGGTCAATTTCAAGCAATAAAATTAAGGCATTAAAAAGAAGTTGGAACATTTATAAAAATATTGAAAAATTACCCTTACCTAAGTTATGTTATGTCTATTCATGTTATGTAATTAATGCTATAAAGAAAAGAATATAAACAAACATTAATTGCCTTATATAGTTGTTAGAAGGTAAAACTGTGAAGTATTAGGGATTTAATAATGGATTTGTCAAAATAATTTAGGTAAGTATATTATTATTTTTTCACAAGTTGAGAAAATTACGCTAATTGATTTTAATAGATTTAGTATAAGAATGTTCAACTTTATACACGGAATTAAAACACATTTTACTTAGGATGAGATTATTGGAAAAACAAATAGACTTAAATCATATAATTTTGTGAAGCTTATATAAAGAACAAAAAGGCTCTTTTATTTTACTAATATTTTATATTAATAATATTTAAGTTTGTATACTATATAAGATCACCGAAAAACATAAAATTAAAACGGTCGTAAAATTATTGGGGGGATGATTACTTGAAAATATCTATAAATAAATTTTTTAGATTGAGTAAGTTTTTTGTTTTTATTGTTGATTTATTATTTAGTACATATAGGCTTTATAATTGCATATATTTTAAAGTTTGGTATAAATCCGCCAATGATAAATTTTATGCCTTATTATCAATTAATACCAGTCATTATGTTATTTGTTATTTTATTGTTTAATATCTATGGACTTTACGCTATATCGAGAAAAGCGTATAGTGATATTTTATTATGGGCTTTAGCCTGTTGAGCTCGCATAGCGAGCGAAACAAAAAACCACCCGCTATGCGGGTGCGCGACAGAAGTTATACAAAAAATCACCTTTCCGTTATAATAGAGTTGTTCAAGCTACTATATATAACAAAAGGAAAGGTGATTTAATGGTTAATAAACGAGATGAAATGGCACGTACAAAATGGATGTGCAAGTACCATATTGTGTTCACTCCTAAGTATAGACGAAAAATAATATATAATCAATACAAAGAAAGTATAAGAGATATATTAAAAGAATTATGTAAATATAAAGGAGTGGAAATTATAGAAGGACATCTAATGCCAGATCATGTGCACATGCTTGTGAGCATACCACCAAAAATAAGTGTATCAAGTTTTATGGGATACTTAAAAGGCAAGAGTGCATTAATGATATTTGATAGACATGCAAATCTAAAGTATAAGTTTGGGAATAGGCATTTTTGGGCAGAAGGATATTATGTAAGCACTGTAGGGCTAAATGAGGCAACGATAAAAAAATACATTCAGGAACAAGAAAAGCGAGATATTATGTTGGACAAATTGAGTGTAAAAGAATATGAGAACCCCTTTAAGGGGTAGCCCGTAGTACGTTTGTCCCTTTAGGGGCGGGCAAAAGTGACAAATGCATGGTGGCTTGAACAAAGTGAAAGCCAGCGCCTTTAGACGCTGGCTAGTAATAGAGGCTTATAGCCTCAGAGCAAACCACCCGTTTTACGGGTGGTCATGATTTTATTGCAAATAATAACAATAGCATCGTCATTTTTTATTAAACAGTTTACTTTTCCTAAAAGTATATTTTTTATTACTTTTTTTATACAATTAATTTTGTTGTCACTGTGGAGATATTTAGTTCAGAATGTAAGGAAGTATGTTCACAGCGAGAAAAATATAATGATCATTGGTGACAGCGAAGTGGCAGAAAAGCTAGCAAAAAAGTTAATAACAAGTTCAAAAGGTTGGTATGATATAAAGTACATATTAGAACCTGAAAAATTTTTAAGTAGTAAAGAATATGTTAAAGAAATAGATGTAGTATATATTTGCAATAAAGTAGATGAGAAGATTAAGTCGGATATTATTTCAGAAGCTATTAAAATTAAAAAACATATATTTATTGTGCTAAATTTTAAAGATATTCTTTTAACTTAATCACAATTTATTCAATTTGATGATGTTCCAACGATTAGTATTAATTATCTAGCACTTACAGCAGAGCAAAAAATGATGAAGAGAATTGGCGATGTATTGTAGCACTAATTGGATTAATAATTTCGAGTCCATTCATGTTTATAATTTCTATATTAATCAAAGCAACGTCTCCAGGACCTGTAATATATAGCCAAACTAGAATTACTGAAAATGAACGAGAATTTAAGGTATACAAGTTTAGGACAATGGTTAAAGATGCTGAAAAAATGACGGGTCCTGTATTAGCTACAGACAATGATCCGCGTATAACAAAAATAGGTAAAATATTGAGAGCAACAAGGCTCGATGAACTGCCGCAGCTATTAAATGTTTTAAAAGGTGAAAGGAGCTTTGTGGGTCCTAGACCAGAAATACCATATTTTGTAAGACAGTTTAAAGAGCAATATCCGACTTATAGATACAGGTATAATATTAAAGCAGGTATTACAGGGCTTGCACAAGTTTTAGGAAAGTATACTACAGATGCTGATGACAAACTGAGGTTAGACCTTATTTATATAATGAATTATTCAGTATGGCTAGATTTAAAAATATTACTATTAACTTTGAAAATTGTATTAACAAAAGAGGCGTCATCTGGAATAAAAGGTGATATGACTTTAGAAGAATTGCTGAAATCTATGGATTATAATGTGTATAACGAGTTTGGAGTAACAAAGCTAGACCGATAAGGGGCAATTTTAATGAACATATTAGTCATTAATGAACATATTAGTCACAGGTGGAGCAGGTTTCATAGGATCAAATATTGTAGATCTACTTATAGATAATGGATATGATGTCGTTGTTTTTGACAATATGTCTACATGCAATAAAAAGAACATAAATAAAAAGGCTAGATTTTATAATGTAGACATTACAGATAGTAATTTATACAAGGTATTTGAAGATGAGAAAATTGACATTGTAATACATCATGCAGCTCAGATAGATATACAGAGGTCTATAAATGATCCAGTCTTTGACGCTAAGGTAAATATTATAGACACGATTAATTTGCTAGAGTGTTGTAGGTATACGATGTTAAAAAGATTGTTTATGCATCTTCAGTAGCAGTATACGGTGACCCAGAGTATCTAGGAGTTGATGAAAAACACGTTGTAAATCCCATATCGTATTATGGCATATCAAAACATACACCAGAGCATCACATAAAAGTGTACAACGAACTATATGGTTTAAAATATGCGGTATTGAGATATGCCAATGTATACGGTATAAGACAGGATCCAAAAGGTGAAGGTGGAGTAATATCAATATTTATTGATAAAATGTTAAAAGGTGAGAGACCCGTTATATATGGAGATGGTAATTAGACGAAAGATTTTATCTATGTAAAAGATGTGGCAAAAGCAAACC
This sequence comes from Thermoanaerobacterium sp. CMT5567-10, assembly GCF_030534315.2. NCBI lineage: Bacteria > Bacillati > Bacillota > Clostridia > Thermoanaerobacterales > Thermoanaerobacteraceae > Thermoanaerobacterium > Thermoanaerobacterium sp. CMT5567-10. The sequence goes on along the minus strand of NZ_CP130558.2, from coordinate 1,200,878 downwards.
TTTTAGCGCTTGAAAAGGGAGACGACGAGATCATAAATATAAGTACAAACAGATCAACTACTATAAATGAGCTAGTTGAGATAATGAATAAATTCATGGAAGAACCACAAAAACCTATATATAAAGAGCCAAGAAAACAAGAAAAGGCGATATATTATATAGTTATCTTGATAATCAAAAGGCAAAGGATTTGCTGGGATGGGAACCAGATTATACATTAGAAGAGGGACTAAAAGAGACGATAGAATACTATAAGCTAAAATACTCAAATGATGAAGTAGCTGTTGAGATAGAAAAATAAAAAAGGAATGATGCATATGATAACAGGTGTAATCATGGCAGGGGGAAAGGGCGAAAGATTTTGGCCCAAAAGCAGGATAAAGATGCCGAAGCAGTTTTTAAAGCTATACGGTGATAAGACTATGATTCATCAGACGGTAGATAGGCTAAGGAGACTTATGCCAATTGAAAATATTTTTGTCGTTACAAATATAGATTATGCAGGCTTGATTAGCGACCAGATACCAGAGCTTCCGACAGAAAATATATTGATAGAGCCAATGGGTAAGAATACTGCAGCCTGCATAGGTCTTGCAGCGCTGCATACAGAAAAGCTATCAAAAGATTCTATCATGGTAGTAGTGCCATCAGATCACGTAATAAAAGATGAAGAAACCTATTTAGGAGTATTGAAAACAGCAATAGAAAAAGCAAAATCAGGCAACAATCTTGTCACAATAGGTATAAAGCCGCAGCATCCAGAGACAGGATACGGATATATAAACTTCAGAAAAATAACACATGAGATACTAAACAATAATCCTGTACATAAAGTAGAAAGATTTGTAGAAAAGCCTGATTATGATACAGCAGTCAAATATGTAGAAAGCGGAAACTACCTGTGGAATAGCGGCATGTTCATATGGAAGACATCTACAATATTAAATGCGATAAAAGAATATATGCCACAATTATACAGTGCATTAAATGTTATAAGAGAACACTTTGATTCAGATGAGATAGAAAAAGTATTATATGAGGAATATTCAAAACTTGAGAGTATATCGATAGATTACGGCATAATGGAAAAAGCGAAGAATGTGTATGTAGTGCCGGGAGACTTTGGTTGGGATGATGTAGGAAGCTGGACATCAATAGAAAGGCTCTATGAAAAAGACGAGAACGGCAACGTCATAAAAGGCAATGTCGTAAGCGTAGATACAAAAAAGTGTATCATAACGGGAAGTGATAAACTCATTGCGACTTTAGGCATAGAAGATGTAATAATCGTAGACACAGAAGACGCACTTTTAATATGCTCTAAAGATAAAGCACAGAATGTGAAAGAAGTATTGAAAGAGATTAGAGAGAAAAAGAGCGAGTACTTATAAAAATAACGATGATAAAACAAGATTATTCATGCTTAATTTTATTATCATAGCTTACAAATATTATTAAATTTGAAATTTTTCATGATGCAATTATAAATATTTGATAAAGGTTTTATTAATTAAGTTATTAAATTATCAAGATTTGTATAATATAGGATTCAAAAATAATTATAAATTGAATTAGTAACCTATAAACCAATATAAATTTATGCTAAAATCATATAAATTTTTTTATTAAAATTATAATAAAGAACCATAATATAGCGCTTAGAATTAATCCAATGACTAAACCTTTGTAAAATTTTTTATCAGGCATATGATTAGCTCCAATCCATAAATATGTTAAAAATATTATACTAAATCTAGTTTCGAATTACAATATTATGAATTTCAGAAGCAAACCAATTAATCCAACTGCAAATTGTAATAGAGGAAAATACCTTTAAACAAACAGTTAAAGAGTCTATTGATAATTCGCTTAAAGAAAAAGACAGATATAAATATTCTCATTTGGATTATCTTTTTATTTTTGAAAGGGGCAAATTAGGCAGGACTGCAGTCCACAGAATGATTAAAGAATATTGCTATATGGCTAAAATGGAGTAAAAATAATTAATTAGTATGGTACGGATTTTTCATTTTCGCTTTGCTCAAATCAAAAATCCGAATTTATGACGCACCTCTGCTCATTCTTCGCAGACGTGCTATTTTTTTCGAAGTATAAGCAGGCAATAAATATATTTGATAAAATAGTAAAAATATTTTTAAAATTCTATTGACATTTTGCTTTTTATATGTCATAATATAATCGAAGGTAGAAATCAAAAATAAAAAGAGGATTAGTTTTTAAAACTAAAAGGTGAGTACCTATATCAAAAGCAAAAAGAGAATAGGTTCTACCTAAAATAAAGGTGGCGTGATCAACCACCTTTATTTCTTTATGACAAATAATGTGATACTGTGACGTTTTCACGGTTATGACCTAAGTTTCTGCTTACTTCTCTTACTGCTTCTCTATCTCTTTTATCTCTTGTACATTTTTTGTATTTTCGCCCTCTGATTTCTATAAACCTGTCTTGAGCATACTCACGTCTCATGCTGTGTATATCAAGATGTTCTGGAATTCTTGTAAAAAGCCTTTCATTTCCTCTATCTTTAGCTTTTTCTAATATGCTTTCTATTTTAGGCTGATATTTTTTCAGCACAGGAACTTCTCTTGTCTTGCCACCTTTACCGTTTTTAACATGAACATATAATCTATCGTCTTTTTTATAGATATCATTTGCAGTGATAGCTGATACTTCACGCCTTCTTAAGCCAGATGATTTACAGAAATCTATTAAATCCTTATAGTTATCCGGATTAATTTTTTTGTCATCTGGTTTTTCAAGTCTTGATCTTGTTATGTTTTTTAATTTTCTTTCAGGTATTTTAATATCATTGGCAAGGCTATTATCTTTATATGCTTTTCTTAAAGCTGATCTTGCAACTTTTATAGACCATGCTGATTGACCCAGTGAAATTTTTTCGATTAAATAGTCTGATACCATATCCTTTGTTTTGTCAAAGTCCTTATTCTTTACGCCTTTAGATTTGCACCAATCAGCGAATTTTTTAACTTCATTACGATAAGTTGCATAGGTCTGCACAGAGAAGATACCTGCATTAAAAACCGCATCATTCATAGCATTAAATACATCTTGTCCATGAAGTCCATTCTTTATTGCTTCTTCTCTAGCCTTCTTCTTAATTGCATATTTACTTTTTCCGAATGACTGCTGTTCTTTTAAACTATTAAGCAATCTATAAAAAATGCTTCCCTGTCTGCCCATTAAAATCACTCCTATTTTCGTATCATATCTGCTTTTTTACTTTGTCATCTATTTTTCAGCTATTTTGATTTCGCTTTGGATGGTTCTCGGTGATACATTTATTTTAGCAGCAGTATCTTCAGCGAAAGACGACATTTTGTCGTTTTTCGGTATTGCTATTTTTTCCTCTATAAATATATTTTGCCTCAATATTGACACCTATGTCGACAAATACTACAAATCAATAAATAAAATTGTCGACATTGTTAATTATTTTTTATGCTTTTATCAGCTTATTGTACTATTTTTTCGTGTCGACAATTGTTTTGCAAAATGTCGACTCTATGTTTAGTAAAAGCTTTTAAAATGGCTTTAAATCAAGAAATTAATAATGTCGTCAAACAATTGATAACAGTGATAAAAGCATACATACCAAACTTAAATAGTTTAATAAGAGAAAAATGTTAACAGTTTTTATGTGTAAGTATAGGTTAGTTATCATTTTAAACAATTATGTTGCCTTGAAAGGCATAATATCAATAAAAACTGATGTTATCAATGTAATATAGTTTAACAGAAATAATTGATAAAGCCATTTTGACTGCTTCTGCAAAATCGCCACATCTTCTTATTGTGATTGGTGTATATTTTAAAGTTTTAGATATTTTTTTCAGCAGTTTCTTGTTTTCCATTATCTGTATTTGGAATGTTGCAACTTTTGCAACATTCCACTTCCGAAATTTTTCCAGTATATTGATTGCATATTAGGATTATCTGTTTTCCGGTGACGAAATAATTTCGCTACTGGTATTTTAAACCGCTTTTATTTGCATTCTAAGGCGGGTCTAATTCTTTAAAGGTATAAATTATAATATCCTGCTTATTAAAAGGTTTTACAGACAAATTTAAGTCTTTGTTGGCAATTATTGTGTTATAATTGTGCAGATTCCGCACAATTATCTTCCGATATCTGTATTTGGAAAAGTATCAATTTGATACTTTTCCATTTCCGAAAATTTTCCAGAATATTGGTTTTGATGTGTCTTAAGTGGATAGGACACCGTGTCCGATCCACCTCCTAAATTGTCAGCAAGTTCCTTTCCTACTTTCAATATGTATAATATTTGATGTAGGCTTGCCATTCTTTATATCTTGCAATATCTTTAACGCCTGTTTGTGAATTTCCTTGTCTTTTTCGTTTGCATCGTGTTCTAATTGCCATTTTAAGGCTTTAATCTGTCTATCTAATTTATTCATTCATAACATCTCCATAACTCAATATAATTAATGAAGTCTTATTAATACTCGCCTTTTTGCTATTATCTGCATTTTTCAAGTTGCCAAAGTGGCAACTTGAAATTTCCGAAAATCTTCCAGTATATCGGTTTTAAGAGTATGGGGTATATTGGATCCTCCAGTGATCTTCCAATGTAGCGGTTTTCTGCAAAGTTTCAGGTAAAAAAAGTATGCCTAAGAGAGGAATATAACCAGCTTCGCCGTTTATATTCTCCTATTGTCGCTGCGTGAGTAAGTTTTATATCCATAAAGTAAGCTTAGCCTTTGTTAAAACATCATTACCAGTTGTGATTATGTCGTAGATAAAGCCGGTAAGCCGCTTTATCTCCTCTAAATGCATTATCCGCATAGCATGATAGAGATTGCTTCTGCAGGGATTTTGCGATATAGCTTATGAGATTGCTGTGGTGTATTTTATCATGCCGGATAACTGATGCCTCAAAATTCCGTCTTCTCATATCCAAGCCCGTGAGCCATAGGGCTTTGCCGCTGGTGTAAATGCATGATGTCTACTGCTTATTTATGCAGTTTCAAGAAAATCAAGCAACCTTCCATTGCCATTCTCTTTTATGAAATATCCGGATAGATGCAAAGGAATTAACTTTAGCGGTAGAAAGTTAATCCTTTGATACTCGCAAAAGTGCTTTCTGAAGGCCCGGATATTTCAACCGCAGAGGAAAGAGAATGATGCATAAAGCATTTTGTTTTTATGCTTGTTTTCTTTTTAATCCGATATTATTATATAACAAATATTCAGAAAATTCAATATAAATATTTAAATACCCTATGCTTTGAATTGCACAGGGTATCTTGTTATTTTAATTAGTTTTCCATTTTGAATTTTATAAGTTCTGGCAGTGAAAAATATTCATCTCCACATAATCTATTCAAACATTCCTCATACATCATGTTATAAAGTTGCTTAAAATCACCATCGGATAGTTTACATATCTTATCAAAAAGTTCTTCTAAATTATTTGACTTGTTCATGTTCTATGATGTCATTTCCGCTTATTTTAAATGAATGTATTGTTTCATCCCAAACAACCTTTTCTATGTTTATATTATGGATTTTTGCAAATTCTTTTGCTTTTGCATAAGTATGAACAATTTCTATAATTGTAGATTTAAAATCATCTATCGCATCGTAAAGTTTAATCATGTTTTTTGCTTTAAAAGATTCATCAATTTTTTTTGCTGTCTTGTTATGTTTATCATTTAATTCCTTATTACATGTTTCTATCCAGTTTAGTGCGCCATCGCTGCCTATATATAATTTTGAGATTTCCAGCATTTTTTCTTGCAAATATCTATATGCTTTATCTTCATCCCATTTATGCTTTTCTTCAAAATTTTTTAAGATTTCTTCTAAAGAATCATTAGAATTATTCCAATAGCCATTATTAATTTCTAACGTTTTAACTTCACCTTCTTTTATATAGATGAGTACGAATTAAACGAAAAAAGCTATATATCAACGTTTATGGATACTAAAAAAGTTACTGAAAAAGATACTAAATAAGTTATTGCAAACTTTTTTCGTATTTTTTATGTGGTTCAATTAGGTTATTTAGAGCTTTTTTCGTTTTTACGTACATTATCTATTTATTTAAACTCCAAAGTAATTTTGATCGTCCTTTTGTTGACTGCTTTATGCATTTAATTTTTCCGCTTTCTGATAGTTTTTCTAGCACATATTTTATCTTTTTGCTACTCATATTTCCTTTAAATATACTGCGACTTATTTCTGTTTGGGTTAAAGGCCCTAATGCTAATGCCTTTATAATCTTAGCTTTTATATAATTGTATTCTTTTGATTGGCTATCTAAATTGAACAAATATTTAATTGAATTAACGTTTCTTTCCCAAATTGCCAAAGCAGCTTTCAAATGTTCATACCGAATTTTTTCTGTTTTATCTAGTAATGCATAAATAACACATAATTTTAAAATATATGGCTCAGCTCTCGAAGTTAAGCCGGCGAGTATTGGATCTTTTATTTCCTCTGGTATTGTATGATATATATTGCTCCAAAGATCTTTAATGCTATCAGCTATTTCAAATCTTACGATTTTCAATTCAGTAAGCCAATTTATAACATCTTTCAATTTTAAAACTGTATTATTATATATACTATCTGGCACTGGCGGTATACACGGCTCAACTTTATAACGTCTTACACATGTAAAAAGGAATCTATTCAGAAAACCGTTATAGAAATATAAATTTTTCGTGAGATTTTTAAGTTCTTGAGGTGTTATGTCAGCAATTAAACCAATATGTGGATGGCTTGATCTCATGGAACGTTTTTTGTCTTTAACATTGATTTCTAGTGGACTGCTGTCAAATCCTTGCATTATGATTTGGCTTAGAATATTTCCATCTCTTCCAGCGACTTTTAAGATGCTGCTAAATTCGTCTTCTCTAATTAAGAGTCTCTGGTCCAAGTTATCTTCATATTCCTTTGTATCAGGATTGTATAATTTGTCAGAAATTCTAGCTATGATTCCTTCGCCGCTGCTAAAACCGCTTTTGATATGATCATTTATAAAACTTTCATCTAGCCTATTAAAAAGTTCTTTTACGATTTTCCATCCAGTACCTTTTCTTGCACCAGTATCACCTACAACAAGATTAAAAATATTACTATAAATCTTCTCAGTGCCGTTTTGTATATATGCTTTTTTAGATACATAAACGCTTATAGTGGTTATAAGGTCTAATAGAATGCCAGCAGGATCCGCTTCTGTATAAGGCATAATTGCTTTAACAAATTCACCAGCGATGCCATAATAGGCATCGTTAGATAGATCACCAAGCCATGGTTTTGCTTCATTTTCTGGCACTGTTTCAAATATTATGTTTTCATCTTGTTTTTCAAATGGCAATATATTATTAATGCTATTAGCATTATTAATTTCAATCATTTTATTACCTCCTGAAAATGATATATAAAACTTTTAATACGAACACATGTATTCTTGACAAATGAATTAGTTAATCCTATGATATATGCAAGATATGCATATTAAAATTATTTTTGAAAGGGGCAAGTAAAGGGGATTACCTGCCACCTTATATTTCTTCGTTTTTGAGATTTTTTTGTTCCATAAGTTCGAATGAATCATTGATGCTTTTAAAAATTTCTACTTGTAATTCAAGTATTACATCAATGATTTCATTCATTTCATCTATGTTTTCATTGATTTCAGCTATAGATGTATTTATTAAGTCCATAATTTGATAATAATAATTTAAGTCTTTTTTATTATTTAACATTTTTGAATATACTCTGCATTTTATCATAAGCAATCCTGTCAATAAGTCATAATCTTCTGCTGAAATTTTATTATTAGCCATTTTTATTTCACCACCTTTCTCCAGCCGCCATCAAAAGCTTGTCCACCTTTTTTGATCCATTCTTCTATCTCGTCAGAGTCGAAACGAATTAGTCTGCCAATTCTCACGTATGGTATGATATTTTCTCTAGTCAAACGATATACGGCATCGATATTAATATTTAGCAGTTCAGCAACGTCTCCAGCTAATAATAATTTTTTCATAAATTATCAACTCCTTTCGAATTTTATAAAATTTAAATTACATTATTTATTATATATCAAGATTTTTGTATTTTCAATGAAAAAAATGGACCGTATATTTTTGTGTTAGTTTTTGTTAATTCAATATATAGTATTTCAGAATAAAATTGATTCTAGATGTTGAATTTATTTTATCCATATAAAATTTAAAACAGGTTATATATGTTTACATATTAAATCGATAGTAGAATATTATTTAATTTTAATCCAAAATAATTGAATTTTATTATAAAATATTATACAATATAAACATAAGAGATAAAATAATTTTAATTTTAAAGCTTTGGAAGGGATTGCAATTAAATGAATAATCAAGATGATGCAAAAAAATTTTTTAGTACAAACGAGGAAGAAAAATATAAAACTTTAGGGAAAAGAATCAAATTTTTAAGAATAGAAAAAGGATTAACTCAAGCTGATCTCGCACAAATTTTATTTTCTACTAAAACTACAATTTCAAACTACGAAACAGGGTATTCAACACCAGATTTGGATACATTATTGAAAATTGCTGATTACTTTAATGTTACGATGGATTATTTATTAGGACGAGTCGACAAAAGAGCTCCAAATAAATATGGATTTGTTTCTGATGAAATGATCATAGTACCAATTTTAAGAAAAGTAAATAGTAAAGAAAATTTATTTACTCCTGGGAATATTGAGGGATATGAATTTGTAAATAAAAGATTACTTGATGAGAATGCAGAATATTTTTATTATCATGTAACTGATGACAGTATAAATAAAATTATAAAGCAAGACAGTTTAGTACTTTTCAAAAAATCAAGTGAAGTCAAAAATGGTCAACTTATTTTGTATATTGATAAAGATAAACCTTTATTGAGATATTACTATTATAAAGAAAAAAAGGCAATTCTCGAATCAGCAAGCTATAGTTCAGAGCATTCATCATTATATTTTATGAGTTCTGAAGTACAAAAAGAAAATGTTATTGGAATTGCTGAATTTGCAATGATTGATTTAAGAATATATTAATTTTAGTTTTACGAAGGATTTATCTTCCTTTTACGATTTGTAAAAATGTTTTTAATTAGGAGGAGGATTTTATTATGGCAAGACAAAAAGGGAAAAGAGGTCAAATAATTGATAAGGGAAATGGTACTTATTTGGTTAGGGTTTGCATAGGTGTAAATGACAAAGGAGTACCACAATACCATAATAAGACTATACATGGGAAAAAAGGAGATGCGCAAAAATATTTAACGCAAAAATTGAGAGAGTTAGACACTGGAGAATTTATAAAGGAAAATAAAATATTACTTAAAGATTATCTTGATAAATGGATTGAGATAAAAAAGCCTTCAATAGCTTTAAAAACGTATGACAGTTATCAAAAAGTAATAAGGATATACATCAAGCCCTATATTGGAGATTATCCAATATCAAAATTAACACCTATGATTATTCAAGACATGTACAATAAAATGACCGAAAATGGGTTAGGATCACGTATAGTAATTTATGCCCATACGGTTTTGAGACAGGCTCTAGATCAAGCGATTAAATGGCAAATGTTAAACCGCAATCCATGCGATGGATTAACTTTGCCAAAGCGTACACAAAAAGAAATGAAAGTATTGACACAAGAACAAGCTAAAAAGTTTTTGGAAGCATGTGTTTATAATCGCTTTGGAGTGCTATTTGAATTATTGCTTATAACTGGTATGCGACCAAGTGAAGCATTAGGGCTTAGATGGGGAGACATAGATTGGGAAAATAATAAGATTATACTCCAAAGTACATTATCCCGAGTAGGAAAGATATGGGAATTAAAAGAACCAAAGACAAAACACGGTAGAAGAACGATCCCATTACCGCCTGAAATTATGAAAGACCTTAAAGAATATAGGAAAAACCAGTTAAAAGAAAAGCTTATGGCAAAAGAAACTTTAAATTATGAAAAAGACAAAAATAAATTTAAACCTGAAGAATGGGAAGAAAAATTAAATGATCCACAAGTATACATTGATTATGGATTAGTATTTGCAACAGATACAGGGAAACCGCTTGACCTTACAAATATCAATCACAGATATTTTAAACCACTTTTAAAGGAAGCGGGATTGCCAGATATACGACTTTATGATCTAAGGCATACATGTGCAACTTTCTTATTTGCTAAAAATGTAAATCCTAAAATAGTAAGTGAAAGATTAGGACATTCTAACATTGGAATAACATTAGATATTTATTCACACGTATTGCCAGATATGCAAGAAGAAGCAACCAAAAAATTAAAAGATATATTGTTTTAAGCATATCAGTTAAGGAACAGAAATAAAAGGGGTATTCGTCTTTTAATGGATACCCCTTATTTTTGCATTAGTACCTTTTACACTCTTATTTTTAAGCACTTTTTAAGCACTTTTTTTATTTTGAAATCCTGAAATCCAGAGCTGGCAAAGGGACTTGAACCCTTGACCTGTTGATTACGAATCAACTGCTCTACCGACTGAGCTATGCCAGCGCTACACTTATATAATATAGCATGAAAATAAATTTTTATCAAGTACAAATTTTGATTTATTTTTGCCACATAAAATTAACAAATTGTTCAATTATTTGATAAAATTATTATATATAATTAATATAAAATCAATATTATATATATTTTAGATGAAAGGAAGGTTATTGGAATGAAAAGAAAATACATAGCCATCATCGTAATTTTAATTATTATTGCAGGTACAACTTATTATTTTATAAGAAAAAGGTCTACACCGACAGTATCAAGAACTCCATATGTGGAAGTGACAAAAGGTAATATATCCATGACTGTTGATGGAACTGGAAATCTTGATACAGATAAAAGAGTAATAACTCTTAAAGGAAGTGGCACAGTTAAGAAGGTTTATCATAAAGTAGGAGATAAGGTAAAGGCTGGTGAGCTATTGTATCAAATTGAAGATGATAATTTAAATACACAGCTTAAAGATGCATTGATAAATGTAGAGCTTGCGCAGCAACAGCTTGATAACGATATGAAATCGTACAATGATACCATATCAAAGCAGAAAATAGTATCTCAGTATTCAGGTATTGTAGATAGTATAAGCGTCAAAGTAGGGCAAGATGTAAGTTCAGGCGCAACAATAGCTACAGTAATTGATTATTCAACAGCTACTGTCAAAGTACCATTCAATGGTTCTCAGATAAAAAACATAAAGACAGGGCAAAGTGCCGACGTGTATTTGTATAGTTCTTATGTAACGGTAAAAGGGACTGTGACGGATGTATCAACGGAGGCCGTACCTGTAAATGGAGCATCGTATTATTATGTTACAGTAAGCTTGTCAAATCCTGGTGCGTTGACTGACGGCACGACTGCACAGGTGACAGTACATACAAACAGCGGTGATATGAGAGCCATAGAGAATGGCACACTTAGTGTTAAGGATACTAATACCATTACATCACAAATACAAGGTACAGTTGCTAGTATAAATGTGAAAGAAGGTCAGAAGATAAGCGCGGGGACATTGATTGCTACATTAACTACAACAGTTGATGACACCACAATTAAAAAAGATCAGTTAAATTTGCAACAAGCTCAAAACAGCTATAATAATATTCAAAGTCAGATAAGCGATTTGAGTATTTATGCGCCAATTGATGGTACTATTATATCACAGAATATAAATGAAGGAGATGAACTTTCAGGCTCTAGTTCTTCTAATACTTCAACTAGCAGTATAAGTTCCAGCAGCAGTTCCAGCTCAAGTAGCGGCAGCAGTACATCTGTCAGCAATCTTTCGTCAGTTTACGATCAGTCAGAGACAGCGATTATAGTAAATAATAACAGCTATTCGGTAGATGTGCCTATAGATGAAACAGATATAAGCAAGATAAAAATAGGGCAGAAAGCAACGCTTACGACAGATGATTTACAAGGAGAGACATTTGAAGGAACTGTGATAGAAATATCATCAGTACCGACAATACAAAACAATGTAGCATCGTATGATGTAACTGTATCACTGCCGTATACAGATAAACTTAAACTTGGTCAGACTATGAACGTATCAATTATCGTATCGGAGAAAAATAACACACTGATGCTTCCTATTGAAGCAGTCCAAACAAATGGAAATAGTAAATATGTAGTCTTATATGATGAAAATAGTTCAAAGAATAGCGACAGTAAGACAAAAAATATAAAACAAGTTACAACTGGAATTTATAATGACAAATATATAGAGATTTTAAGCGGATTAAGCGAAGGGGACAAAGTCTTAATATCCAGCAGTGGTACATCCAACAGTACAAGTACAAATAGTAGAAATAATCAAAGGAGCGGCTTTGGAGCCATTGGCGGCGGCGGGATGCCTCCAATGAAGTGAGCTATAAGGAGGTTATACGCCATGGCAGAGAATAGAAAAGAAAATAGAAACGTGATCACAATAAAAAACCTTTCAAAAATATACAAGATGGGAGACAACATAGTAAAAGCCCTTGACAACATAAACTTAACCGTCGATGAAGGAGAATTTGTATCAATTGTTGGACCATCAGGCTCAGGAAAATCAACACTGATGAACATAATAGGGTGCCTCGATGTCATGACAGAAGGAGAATACTATCTAAACGGAAACGACACGAGGAAGCTTAATGAAAACAAACTAGCCGAATTAAGGTCCAACGAAATAGGGTTCATATTCCAAAGCTTCAACCTGCTTCAAAAACTGTCAGCACTAGAAAATGTAGAACTTCCCATGATATATAAAGGCATACCAGCAAAAGAAAGATACAATAGAGCAGTAGAGTTATTGACAATGGTAGGTCTGGAAAAAAGAATACACCATAGACCTACAGAGCTATCAGGAGGACAGCAGCAGAGAGTAGCAATAGCAAGAGCCTTAGCCAACAATCCACACCTAATATTAGCAGACGAACCAACAGGAAACCTGGATTCTCAAAGCGGGAAAGAAGTCATGAAAATAATAAAAGAACTAAACGAAAGAGGAAACACCATAATACTAATAACACACGACATAAACGTAGCAAATCAAGCAAAGAGAACTGTAAAAATCATGGACGGCAAAATATATGAATAAAAGGAAGTGTGTAAAATGGCATTAATGCAAGCAATAAAAATGTCCTTAAAAAGCATAATAGACAACAAACTAAGATCATTTCTGACAATGCTGGGAATAGTAATAGGCGTAATGTCAGTAATAGGACTAGTAAGCTTAGGACAAGGAGCAACAGAAGGAGTAACATCCCAGATAAAAAACATGGGATCAAACCTGATAATGGTATCAATAATGGGCAGGGGCATGGACACATCCCTGTCCTATAACCAAGCCATGTCAATAGGAGACTCGCCGTATATATCGAAAATATCACCCATAATGAGCGCAAACGCATATGCCAAGTACGGAAACCAATCATATGAAGAAAGCATAAACGGAGTAAACGAAAACTACATATCACTGAGAAATCTAAAACTTGCAGAAGGAAGATTCATACTATCAATAGACAACGACACGAGACAGAAAGTAGCCGTAATAGGAAGCAATGTAGCCAGTGATCTATTTGGATTCACAGACCCACTGGGCAAGACAATCCAGCTGGACGGAAACAATTTTACAGTAGTAGGAGTATTAGCATCAGGCGGTTCGTCAATATCAAACTCGTACGACGACTCAATATTCATACCAATAAAGACAATGTTCGTATTTCAGAGAAACAGAGGAATAACGCAGATATACCTAAGTGCAACTGAAGAACAGTATGTAAACATAGCACAGTATCACGTAGAAAACATGCTTAACACCATATTCAAAGGAGACACAAACGCATATAGAATAATGAATCAATCAGACCTACTATCAACAGTAAATAGCGTTAGCAACACCCTATCAATGATGCTGGGAGGAATAGCAGGCATAGCTTTAATAGTTGGTGGCATAGGCATAATGAACATAATGCTGGTATCAGTAACAGAAAGGACGAGAGAGATAGGCATAAGAAAGGCATTAGGAGCAAAGAAAAAAGACATACTGCTGCAGTTTATGATAGAATCACTGACGATAAGCGGAGCCGGAGGAATAGTAGGAGTGATTTTTGGGTTTATAGCATCGTACCTGATGGGTCACTTCATGAACATGACAGTAAACCCATCAATAAACACGATAATAATATCATTTTCGTTTTCCCTCTTAATAGGGCTGTTCTTTGGAATGTATCCTGCCAACAAGGCAGCAGGACTAAAGCCAATTGAAGCTTTACACTATGAGTAAAAATTAAAGTTTATTAATATTTTTAACTAATTAATATTGTCTCTTTATTGACTTTTACTTTTTGTAATATCATAATAAATTATAGGTAGTGAAAATTATAATAAATGCCAATTAAGGGGGTTTTTATATGAAATCTAATTTTACATACTTTATGCCGACAGAAATTATTTTTGGTCCTGGTACTCTTGAAAAGTTAGCTACAGTCCGATTGCCTGGGAAGAAAGCTCTCCTGGTGATTGGAAGCGGAAATTCCATGAGAAAGCATGGGTATTTAGATAGAGTAGCAAGTTATTTGAAACAAAACAATGTTGATTATGTAGTGTATGATAAGATATTGCCAAATCCTATAGCCGATCATGTTGCAGAAGGTGCAAAATTGGCAAAGGAGAATGAATGTGATTTTGTCATAGGATTAGGTGGTGGCAGCACCATAGACTCATCAAAAGCTATAGCTGTCATGGCTAAGAATCCTGGTGACTATTGGGACTATGTATCCGGCGGAAGCGGAAAAGGTATGGAAGTGAAAAACGGGGCATTGCCTATAGTTGCTATACCGACAACTGCAGGTACAGGTACAGAATCTGATCCATGGGCCGTTGTGACGAAGACAGAGACAAATGAAAAGATTGGTTTTGGGTGCAAATATACATATCCAACACTTTCAATAGTTGACCCTGAATTAATGGTATCAATTCCGCCAAAGTTTACTGCGTATCAAGGGATGGATGCATTTTTCCATTCGGTTGAAGGATACCTTGCTGTTGTCAACCAACCTGCCAGCGATGTTTTAGCACTTCAATCTATAAGTCTTATTACAGAGAATCTTCCAAAGGCTGTTGAGAATGGAAACAATATTGAGGCTCGTACAGCACTGGCATGGGCAAGTACGGCAGCGGGAATAGTAGAATCATTATCTTCATGTATTTCGCATCATTCAATGGAACATGCTGTAAGTGCATATCACCCTGATATACCCCATGGAGCTGGTCTTATAATGCTGTCTGTGTCATACTTTAGCTTTATGGCTTCGAAAGTTCCTGATAGATTTGTAGACATTGCTAAAGCTATGGGCGAAGAGATAAATGGTGCTACTAAGCAAGAGCAAGCTATGTCTTTTATAAAAGGTCTCAAAAAATTAATTAAGAATATAGGCATGGAAGATTTGAGTTTATCAGCTTTTGGAGTTAAAGAAGATGAAGTAGAAAAGCTATCTAGAAATGCTATGGATACAATGGGAGGATTATTTCAGGTTGACCCGTATAAGCTGTCATTAGAAGAGGTAATGTCCATATACAAAAACTGCTTTTAATAAATATAACATAGTAAAAAAAGGCTGCTTTTTGCAGCTCTTCTCCTAATCATAGCTGACATAAAAAATTCTGTTAAGTAAGGATTTTTTAAGCTTACTATACTTGACAATTGCTAATATTTATTATAAAATAAAAAAGTCGTTGTTGAAGGCTTAGTTAAATAATTGTGGAGGGATACCCAAGTGGCTAAAGGGGGCAGACTGTAAATCTGTTGGCATTTGCCTTCGCTGGTTCGAATCCATCTCCCTCCACCAAATGTGACCCATTAGCTCAGTCGGCAGAGCACCTGCCTTTTAAGCAGGGTGTCCCGCGTTCGAATCGCGGATGGGTCACCATTTTTATATTCTGAAAATAATATTGACAAAAAAAGGAGCTCATTTAGCTCCTTTTAATGTACCATAAAAACCCTTTTTACGATATAATTTATATATAATTAAGTTTGAGAGGAGTTTTAATATGTTAATGAGAAAATTGACGGAAGGTGAAGAAAGGCTATTAAAAAAATTTGTGACGAATTTATACGGCCCGGTTTATTTTATACATTCACTGCCAGAGTTTATAATCCCTCCCATCAATTCTAAAGTAAGCAGGAAGGATACTAGCTGGAGGTTAAATATATTAGAGTCTCTAACATCAGGCGATCTTGATATAAATGATTTTCTTACAACTTCTGAAATTCCGATGGATGTGGCGATACAGAAAGCCAAGGCTTTTCATGAAAAGTGGGTAGAAAAGTTTGGACATTCTTCTATAGCAGAACAGAATTTGATGCATTTGTGCATAGAGGATACTTCTAGATACTTATCTGGTGACATTGAACTGATGAATAAAAGGCCTTCGTTTATTGAATGGAGCCAAAGATATCAAAGACCAACCAGAGACAGGTTTATGATTCCTCCAGAACTTGATGATTATCCGGATTTAAAGGAAAAGTTTATAAAAGTCTGGAATATTTCTTTTGATGCATATGAAGCACTTGTAGCTGAACTTACAGAATTTTTGAAGTCAACTGTCGAGAGGAATGAGCATGAAAGTGACAAAGCCTACATAAATAGAATAAGCAAAATAGCTTTTGAAGATGCTCGATATGCACTCTTGTTGTCTGCTAAAACCAGCTTTGCTGTCGCGTTAAATGCTCTTGACTTACAAGATATAATAAGAAAACTGCAATCTCATGGCACGAAAGAAGCGGAAATATTAGCAGAGAATATCATAAATGAAGCAGAAAAAATAGCACCAAGCATGATGAGACATTTAAGCCCGTCAAAATATCAATTGGCTGTTAATAAAGATATGGAGAAAATAGCTAAGGGCTATAATTTTAACGATAATTCAGAAACATCAGATGTTAAGCTGATTGATTATACAGGTAAGAACGGCGAAATGACATTTCTTGATATACTATCAATGCATATTCTCTTTTCATACACTGGAAAACCTATTGATGGAATAATAAAAACGGTTAAAGCTCTTAGCAGAGAAGAAAAGGCTTATATAGTAGAATCTGCAGCATCAAAGATGGATCAGTTTGATCATCTGATAGAACCTTTTAGAGCTGTAAGGTATAAATTTCAGTTAAAAGTAAGTGAAGCGGCATGGCATCAATTGCTTAGGCACAGAATGATTAATTTCAATGCTTATAAGCCTACAGTTGAAAATGGATATACTGTACCGTCCAATGTCGAAAAAGCTGGATGTGTTGATGTATTAAAAAAGGCAATTGATGAATCTGAAAAATTGTACATGGAGTTGTCTGAAAAATTACCTAATGTATGTCCTTATGTCGTTACAAATGCGCATAGAAGGATTGTATTGATGGATACAGATCTGTGGGCATTTGACCATTTTGCTAATTTAAGATGTACACCGGAAGCCCAGTGGGATATAAGAAATATTTCATATAAAATGCTTGATATCATTAAAGAAAAAACACCTGAAGTATCAAAGTTTTTAGCCAGAAGGAAACAATCGTAAGGTGGTGATGATATGGAGACAAAGTATAAAGCTATAAGTTTACCTCAACTTAATAATCTTAAGCCTTCCTTGGAGTCTACCGCATTGAAGCTTATGGAAGAAGCGGGGGAGTTAGCACAGGCAATAGGAAAATTCAGGGGATTAAATGGAGAAAATATAACGATGTCTAATAAAGATGTGGCAGAGAAAATCTCAGAAGAACTTCTAGATGTTGCACAAGTAGCTGTGTCTATGATGTTTGTCTTGGAGGATCAATATAGTATAAATATTGATGAAAAATTGAATGAGCATATCGAGAAATTGAAGAGAAAAGGATATATCAAATGAGAATTTAAAAATATATGGCGTTGCCGTATATTTTTTTTTCATATGCGCATATTAAATTTGAAACTTATGAAAGGAGGAATTGAATTGCCACAGATAACAAGCAAAGAATTGATGTATCTAGATGATGTGCTTTCGCTTCAAGATCATATGGTAAAGTGTTTGAACGATGGTGCGACGAGGCTTAAGGATCAGCAACTAAAAGCACTTTGCCAGAATTTAGCTAGTAGATGTCAAAATAATTTTAACTCTATCATGAAAAACTTAGAATAAGGAGGTGTACATATGATAAGTAATACAGGTATAACAGATAAAGACATTATGATGGGAGTGCTGGGCGATTACAAACTTGCTATCGATGTACTTTCACATGCAGCAACTGAGGCCGCCAATGAAAGTCTTAAAAAGGATTTTATTAATGCTTTAAATTCAACATTTGAAGAGCAAAAGCAAGTATGGAATGCTATTAATCAAAGAGGTTGGTACTCAGTAAAGCCGGCACAAATGCAAGAAATACAGGAGACGAAAAATAAATTTAGACAACCAGCCGGCGTTATGTAAAATCAAAAAAATATGGTACAATAATGGAAGTAGTATTGAACTACTTCCATTATTGTATTGTGATAGGAGTGATTATTGTATGTACGATCTGATCATACTGGGTGGTGGGCCAGCAGGACTTGCTGCAGGACTCTATGCATGCAGATCTAAGTTAGATACTGTTATGATAGAGCAGATGTATGTAGGAGGCCAAATTGTAACAACATATGAGATAGAGAACTATCCAGGCTTCGACGGAATCAGCGGTCCTGACCTAATAAATAAAATGGAAGCGCAGGCAAAAAGATATGGACTGCAGATTTACAATGAAGAGGTTGTAGGCCTTGATATAACAGGCAAAGTAAAAAAGGTAACCACAAATAAAAAGACATATGAGGCAAAAGCAATAATACTGGCCACAGGAGCAACACCTAAAGAATTAGGCTTTGATAAAGAGAGAAAATTCAGAGGCTCTGGTGTTTCATATTGTGCTACTTGCGACGGTGCCTTTTATAAAGATCAGGTAGTTGCAGTTGTAGGTGGTGGAGATACTGCCATGGAGGACTCCAATTATTTGACTAAATTTGCAAAAAAGGTTTATGTTATTCATAGAAGAGATAAGCTGAGAGCTTCAAAAACTCTTCAAGATAGAGCATTTGCAAATCCTAAAATAGAATTCATTTGGGATACTGTTGTTAAGGACATACAAGGAGAATACGGTGTTGAAGGACTAATTTTAAAAAATGTCAAGACGAATGAAGAAAGTACTCTAAAGGTTGACGGCGTGTTTATTGCTATAGGTTTAAGCCCGAATTCTGATTTAGTAAAAGGTGTTGTAGATACAGATGAGTATGGTTATATATTAACTGATGAAGACATGAAAACAAATATACCGGGTGTTTTTGCTGCAGGAGATGTCAGAAAAAAGACATTGAGGCAGGTAGTAACAGCTACTGCAGATGGTGCTATTGCAGCTTATGTGGCAGAAAAATATATAGATAGTTTGGAGTAAAAAAGGCCATCCAGTTATTGGATGGTCTTTCCTTTTTCATCGTTATCTTCACTGGCTTTTTCCTCTCTATTTTCATCTGTTTTTTCACTTCCTTTTTCTGATTTACTTTCACTCTGTGCTTGAGGATTGTCATTATTTTCAGATTCTTTTACAACAGGTATTATTATTCTCTGTCCCGGGTAAATAAGTGAAGGATTTTGGATATCAGGATTAGCCCTCAGGATAGCATCTACAGTTGTATTGAATCTCATAGCGATTGTATAAAGAGTATCACCGGGTTTTACTACGTATACCATTCTGCCTTCCTTTGGATGTTCATATACAGGTGGTGAAGGTGGCATAGGTACAGCCTTTGATGGACATGGGATGATGATAGTTTGACCCGGGTAGATCATATTAGGATCTGCAAAATAATTTGTCCTTAATATCTCATCTAATGAAATGCCGAATCTATTTGATATACTCCATAAAGTATCTCCTGGCTGTACAACATAATAGGTTGGACAAGGCATATGTTGCGTTGTAGGTATTGATGGCGGCATGTTGTACTCTCCTATTGGAGTCATCGGTGGGGTAGAGTACATTTGATTTGTTTCTGGCTCAGTTTGCATAAGTTTATTAGCACCAGGTATGAATAGCATTTGTCCGGGATATATTGTATAGGGATATAGTATGTTATTTACATAAATTATAGATTCATATGGAACGTCAAACTTTTGTCCTATCATATAAACTGTATCACCTGGCATTACTGTATAGTATACTCCGGTAACAGGTATTATGAGAGTTTGACCGGGGTATATAAGGGATGGATTTACAATATTGTTTCTCGATATTATCGATTCGACAGAAGTATTAAATTTCTTAGCAATTGAAAATAGAGTATCACCTGACTTTACAATATACGTAAACTCTAAAGTAATCATATTGATTCCTCCTTTCCCTATTCATAATATGTAATTTAAATCTTATGGTGACATAGTTATATTGAAATCTGAATATTTTATAATGTGATTAATCATATCCAGTAAAAACATGAAGGAGTAATGTGGATGAAACCTAATACATACTTGCTACTTTCCGGCTTGATACTTCTACTTGTCTTCGTTATCAGTTTTTTGAATAAGTCAATTGAAATTATAAATTATATTCCTGTAATGAATAGAATAGTGATAATCGATGCTGGGCACGGAGGAAATGACCCTGGT
Source organism: Thermoanaerobacterium sp. CMT5567-10 (assembly GCF_030534315.2). Classification (NCBI taxonomy): domain Bacteria; kingdom Bacillati; phylum Bacillota; class Clostridia; order Thermoanaerobacterales; family Thermoanaerobacteraceae; genus Thermoanaerobacterium; species Thermoanaerobacterium sp. CMT5567-10. The sequence goes on along the minus strand of NZ_CP130558.2, from coordinate 1,180,144 downwards.
AAGCCTGGAAAATATGGAAAAGATGAAGATGAGCTTAACCTGGAAATAGCTTCAAAACTTAAGAATCTAATAGAAGAAAGCGGTGGTATAGCACTTATGACGAGGGAAGACGATACATTAACTGATAGCGATATAATTAAAGATTTAAAAAACAGGGTGTATGCTGGCAATGACGTAAAAGGAGATATTTTGTTAAGCATTCATCTTAATAGTTTTCCCGATCCTAAATATAAAGGTGCACAGGTTTTTTATCAAAAAAATTCAAAAGAAGGTAAGCTGCTGGCAGAGATAATACAAGACGAATTGAAAAAAACTTTAGATCCTAATAACGACAGGATGGCAAAAGAAACAAGCACTTTTTATATATTGAGACATGCAAAGATGCCTGCTGTCATTATCGAGTGCGGTTTTATGTCCAATCCGGAAGAAGAGAAACTTTTAAATGACGAAAAATACCAGTATAAAATTGCATGGGCTATATTTAAAGGCGTTCTTAGATATTTTAAAGAAAAATCATGATTGAATTTCTACATCCTTGTTTAAGGAAAATTTTTTTTGTATACTTATAGTAAAGAAACTATATAATTTGGATAAAATATTTGTGTATTACAGATATTAAAAACTATGGAGGAATTATGGAAACGATAATTAAAATTATTGACAATATAAACAAAGTGATAATAGGCAAAACAGAAGAAGTGAAATTGGTGTTGGTGGCACTCTTATCTGGTGGACATGTTCTCATAGAAGATGTTCCAGGAGTCGGGAAGACATCGTTAGTTAAAGCATTGGCGAAGTCAATTAATGCTGATTTTAAGAGAATCCAATTTACGCCGGATCTATTGCCATCTGATGTTATTGGTGTTTCTATATACAATCCGGAAAAAGGAGTATTTGAGTTTAAACAAGGACCCATAATGAGTCAAATATTGCTGGCTGATGAGATAAACAGAACATCACCTAAGACACAATCAAGCCTTTTGGAGGCAATGGAGGAAAGGCAGGTTACAGTAGATGGAAAGACTTACATGTTGCCTCGTCCTTTTATGGTAATCGCCACACAAAACCCTATTGAATACGATGGTACATTTAGGCTTCCCGAAGCACAGCTAGATAGATTCATGATTAAAGTCAATTTAGGATATCCAGATATTAAACATGAGATTGAGATGCTTAAAAGGTTTGAGGCGTTAGATCCTCTTGAAAATTTAAAGCCTGTTGTGTCGATAATGGAAATATTAAAAATGCAAGATGAAGTAAAGTCTGTCTATGTTGATGACAGCATTCTTGATTATATTATTACGATAGTCAACAATACTAGAAATTTATCAACTGTGCTTCTGGGAGCAAGTCCGAGGGCGGCAATTAGTTTGATGAAGGCGTCGCAAGCAAAGGCTTTTATAGAAGGACGCAATTATGTTCTGCCTGATGATGTGAAATATTTAAGCGTGCCAGTTTTGTCACACAGAATAATATTAAAAAATGAAGCTAGATTTAATAACCTTGATGAGAGAAGTGTGATAAAAGATATCTTGAATGGGACAAAAGTTCCGGTGGTAAAGAAATATGCGTAGTTTTTTTCTTTTATTGTCATTTACAACAGTATCTTTTCTGTTTGCATTATTTACTGGGGGAGAAATACTTTATTACATCTTCTTTGCTCTTTCATCGATATTATTATTAAGCATTTTATATTCCATGATAGGCAGAGCATCAATCAAGCTAAAAGTGGATATAAAAGAGGCTGAAATCCATGTTGGAGAGAAAATTAGATATAAGATAAAAATTAAAAATGAAGGATTTTTACCTTTGATATTTATAGCTATTGATGAAAAAAATGAAAGCTTTTTTCCCATAACGACGAATTTAAGTCCGTTTCAAAAGAAAGCAATAAAAAGAAGCATCGAGTGTAAAAGAAGGGGAATATATAAGATAGGTCCTGTTAAAATAAAATTAAGGGACCCTTTTGGCATATTTGAGGTTAAAAAGACGTTTAATAAAAAGCATAAGATAATTGTATATCCCAACGTATACGACATTTCGATTGAGCTGCCTGCAATTGCGGAAATAGGTAGAGCTGAAGGTAAAAATAAGCAGTACGAAGATTATACGAACTTATCAAATTTAAGAGAATACATTGACGGTGATAGCCTCAAAAGGGTTCATTGGCGAATATCTGCAAAACTACAGAAATTGTATGTAAAAGAATATGAATATACAGCATCAAATGAAGTTTTTATAATATGGGATTTGTATAGACAGCATTACAGAGAAGACTATAATGGAATGATAGACGAAAAAACTGCAGAGTGTGTACTTTCCATTGCAAAATATTGCCTTTCCAATAGTGTACCTGTAAGCCTTATCGATTATGAATCAAACAAGCTTTTGGCAAGATGTAAAAGCATAAAAGATTTTAGTATTTTTAAATTATTGACTCTTAAATTGTTTCCGACTTATGATAGTGATTTCAATGAAAAACTATTGAATAATATAAGACGTGTTTCTAGAGAGTCTACATTGGCGATAATTACACCATATGTTGATGAAAAAACTGTATTTACACTGTCAAATATTAATTTGCATCAAAATGTAATTATATTTTATACAAATAAAGAGCCATTGGAAGAAGAGACAAAAAGAAAATTAGATGATTTGGGAATAAAAATTATTTCTTGGGGAGATAAATATGAAGATATACGCAAAAAAGTTCAATATATTTGAATATATTATAACTGTTATCTTATCAGTAATACTGTCATTGTCGGTATTTGTGGGCTTGAACTTTAATGTAAGTATATTTGATATCATATTTTTATCTTCCGTATTCGTTGTTTTACTGACATTTCTTTTTAAGCGGCCGCAACTTATTATAGCATTTCTTTCATTGTTCATTTTAGTAGATTTATACTATTTTTACATGAAGAAGGATGTGCTTACAAAAGTCGTTGTAGATATTGATAGATATATAAATTGGCTTTACATATATATGGGAGAAACAAATTGGCCTGACGGATTTAGCCAATTGACAAGCAGGTATTTTTTGACGACTGCTATATTAGGTATTTTTGTCGTTGCACTGATTATTACTTTTTTAAACAGCATCTTAAAGAGTTATTTTTTAACGATGCTTTTCGGTGTATTAGTATGTGTTTTCCAGTGGTATAATTATGTCGATAAAGCGTATATTTATTTAATATTTTATGTTGCTGTAAGTTTTATAAATATGTCAATAAATTATTATCAAAAGGCTGGAAATGGCAAAGCGTCAATTGTAAGCCTGCTTATAATATCGATGGTGTTTTCTTCTATAAGCACTGCAATTGCATATGCACTGCCAAAAAGTTTTCAACCTGTTGTGTGGAAATCAATGAATGATAAATTCTATGCTACATTTCCATTTACAAAAACATGGAGAAACGGTGTAGGAAATGAAGGCACTACAACGACTTTCAGCACTGACTTTAGTTCATTTTCTCAGGATCTGGGTGGGCCGAATAGTGTAAGTGATCAAATTGTTATGAGGGTAAAAGCTGATGAAAGCACATACTTAAGAGGTGAAGTTTTTGATACTTATGAGAACAACAGATGGACAAATTCTGAGATTCAGCACAATTTTGGAAATGACAATTATTTTCCGCCTGCCTTTTCAAAAGGTATAAAATACACCATAAAAAAGTTAGAAATTTATCCGGTAGCGATGAATACAAATATTATATTTTCGCCTTGGCAGCCGTATCATGTAAGTATTAACAATATATACGACAAAAGCTCTTTAGCATTGACATCTGTGGGAAGAAGGATAAAAAGTCCTTATGTTGTTGAATATTACAAATCTGACATAAGTGTCAAAGATTTAGAGAATGATAAAGCTGTTGCCAGCGATGATATGAAAACATATCTTCAATATCCTGATAATTTGCCTGAAAGGGTAAGAGAATTGGCTTTAAGCATAACTAAAGATAAGAAGACTGATTATGACAAAGTAAAAGCCATTGAGCAGTATCTTAGAAATACGTATAAATACAATCTGGATGTTCCTGAAACACCACCTGGAAGAGACTTTGTCGATTATTTTCTTTTCGATTTGAAACAAGGCTATTGTACGTATTTTGCAACTTCAATGGTTATTATGTTAAGGACTATAGGGATACCTGCCAGATATGTTGTGGGCTTTAAAATGCCTACCCCACCTATTTTTGGGGATAATTATGACATTGAAGCATCATATGCCCATGCGTGGGTTGAAGTACACTTTCAAAACAGTGGCTGGGTTACATTTGAGCCAACGGCTATTTATTCTGAGACATTTTCTCCAGCAGCAGGTACTAATATCGGGACACCATCTTCCACTCAGACAAATACTAATACCGGTAATGTAGCCATACCGAAAACAAGTGCAAACCAAAATAAGACGCAAGATAATATCGTCAAAAATCAATCAGGAAACAATACAATTCCTCGCAGAAATATTTATGCAATCATAGTAGTATTGATTGCAGTATTAATATTAGCCATCGTGGCTGCTATTAAATATGTTTTGCTAAAGAAATATCTTAGCTCCAATAGAAATGCATATGTATATTATTACAATAAAATACTTAAAAGCCTCAGGAAAAGAGCTCTTAGAAAAGACGACTGTGAAACAACTTTAGAATATCAAGAGAAAGTTATGAATGCTGGATTTAAAGATTTTGACAGAGTAACAAAAGTATACAATGATTTGGTGTATGGAAATTTGGATCCATCTAAAGAAGATGTTGCATATATAAAAGAGTACTTAAAAAGGAATATCAGGAATAGAAAAAGTTTAGCATAAGTAACTCTGATGATTTGTTCGATTGACACAAATGTTATTTTAAATATATAATATATTTAGTATGGTTATTATTTCTCCTGATAGGAGGCTTGCTGATGGTTTTAAGTTACGAGCCTGGGGTAAAAAGCAGGATCATGGTTTGCGTGACGCCTCAAAAAAGTTGCCGAAGGCTTGTTGAAAGAGGAGCAGAGAGGGCGAGAGAGACAAATGGGGAATTTTGTGTTGTGTATGTAAATAAAAACAATAATATATATAAAGATTTGAAAGAACACAAGATTTTAATTGAACTCTTTGAGATGGCTCAGAAGTTGGGTGGCAGAGTATCTATATTAGTGGGCAGAAAGATATCTGATACATTAGCTGAATTTGCAAATAAAAACGATATTACAGAGATAATAGTTGGCAAATCATTAAGGTCTGCTTTCGAAGTACTGCTTCATGGGGATGTAATAAATCCTCTTATAAAACGAGTTGAAGAAAAAAATATCATAGTGGAAGTCATAGAATGACAATCATTCTATGACTTTTTCTATATTTAAATATTAAAGTTTATAGGATTTTGCGGATTATTATTGTATAATTATTATGAGCAAGTACTAAAATTATATTAGTTTACAATTTTGCCTCGAGAGGTGAGCTTTTTGTTCAATGGCCTTATAGAAATAATAAAGACAATGAAAATAAATGATATTGTCGACATAGCAATAATAGCATACGTAATGTATCGACTTATCTTAGTCATAAGAAAAACGAGAGCAGAACAGTTATTTAAGGGAATTGTAATACTTTTAATATTGACGAAGTTAAGTGAATGGCTGCAGCTTAGGACAGTCAATTATATTTTAAGCAATGCGATGACTGTAGGCGTAATAGCACTTTTAATAGTATTTCAGCCGGAACTGCGAAGAGCTTTGGAATCACTTGGCAGAAGCGAGTTCATAAAAAGAAACTTCTTCATCATAAACGATGATATTCAGGATATAGAGGATGTCATAAGTGAGATATGCGATGCTGTTCAGTTTTTGTCTAGATCAAAAATAGGAGCACTTATAGTTTTAGAAAGAAATACAGGTTTAAATGAATTGATAGAAACAGGCATATCCCTTGACTCTAAGATATCTAGTGAGCTTCTAATAAATACATTTATACCAAATACTCCACTTCATGATGGTGCAGTTATAATAAGAGGCGACAGAATAATGGCTGCAGGATGTTTTTTGCCGCTTACTGATAATCAGAATTTAAGCACAGAGCTTGGTACAAGACATAGGGCCGCAATAGGAGTGACAGAGATATCAGATGCTGTATCAGTCATAGTTTCTGAGGAGACAGGTACCATCTCATTGGCTCAAAATGGGAGAATCTCTAGACATTTGGATATAAAGACATTGAAGGAAGTTCTCCTAAGTATGTTTAAAGTAAAAGAGAGCAAAGGACCCAATTGGTTTAAATGGGGGAATAAACATGCTGAGTAAAAATATCACAATAAAGATACTTTCAGTTGTTTTAGCCTTTATATTATGGCTTTATGTTATGGGAGAGAAAAATCCTGAAATATCATACGATATAGGCAATATTCCTGTAAATATTGTTAATGTGAATACCCTTGATAAAAAAGGATTGACATTAGTTGGTGATAAGAACTTCACAGTGACAGTTAGAATAAAAGGAAGAAGAAGCGACGTTATGAGTGTAAGGCCTTCTGATATACAGGTGGAAGCAGATGTAAGCAGGATAATAACTAAGGGGATAAATGTGGTACCAGTACAGGTTAGTTCACTGCCTAAAAATGTGACATTTGTCTCTGCAAATCCATCTGAGATAAAGTTAGATGTAGATAAAGTAGCTAGAGTGCAAATGCCTGTTCACGTCAAGGTAAATGGCACTGTTATGGATGGATATGCAATGAAGCCGGCTATATTAACCCCTGGAGAAGTTATAGTTAGTGGACCGGAAAGTAAAGTTAACTTAGTAAAAAGTGTAATTGCTCAAGTAGATATGTCTAATAAGTCAAAGGATGTAAATATATCTGTTCCAGTGGAGGCTGTAGACAGCGATAACAATGAAGTCAAAGGAGTAGATTTAAATCCCAAATATATCAAAGTTGAGATAGATGTAAATAGAGCAATAAGAGTGCTTGTAAATGCTAAAATATTTGGCAAGCCAATGGACGGCTATGATGTAGCGGAAGTCAACGTCCTACCTGAGTATGTATACATTACAGGAGAAGATTCTGTCTTGAATTCTATAAAAAGTATTGATACAAAGCAGATAGATATATCAGGGAAAAATGCATCGTTCACTGAAAATGTACCTTTTGACCTTCCAAATGGTATTAGCCTTGTCAAAAGCGACAGTACGGCAAAGGTGTATATCGATATTGAAAAAATAGTTACAAGCGATATTACACTCAGCAATATCGATGTGAAGGGTGCAGACAATAAAAACGTGACTGTTTCAAATTCCAATGTTGTAATAACAGTGACAGGTCCTGAAAATGTAGTAAATTCGGCGACTCCAAGTGAATTTAGTGCGTATATAGATGTAACAAATGCTTCACCAGGTACCCAGACATTGCCAATAAATGTTACAACAGATTTAAATCTGAAAATAGTTAAAGTAAAACCAGAGACTGTAGATGTGAATATTCAATAAAATGAATTTATTGCTTATTTCTTTTTGTGAGTAGAGGGACGAGAGTATGCTAAATAAAGGATGATGATAATGGATTACAAGAGACTTACAATTGTTCTTGGGCATTATGGTACAGGTAAGACTGAAATAGCTATAAATTATGCAAGGTATATTAAAGAAACTGGACACGATGTAGATATTGTAGATCTCGATATAGTAAACCCTTATTTTCGCCCCAGGGAGGTGAGAAGAGAGCTTTTTGATAAATGGGGTATTAAAGTAATCGGTGTTGATGAAAAATACATGAATGCTGATATGCCAGCATTGTCTAGAGATATATACAGTGTTATTCAAGATAAAGAAAAGCATGCTGTGTTTGACGTAGGTGGAGATGATGCGGGGGCAATTGCATTTGGACAGTATCACAACATCATATTCAATAAAGATGTCGATGTCCTATTTATCGTAAATGTCAATAGGCCTTTTACGAAAGACACAGATTCCGTGCTAAAATATATAAAACTTGTTGAATATGCGGCAAGAATTAGAGTGACTCATCTCGTCAATAACACACATCTATCATATGATACATCTGTAGAAGATGTCATAAAAGGTCAAAAAATAGTAGAAGATGTGTCTAGGATAACAGGAATACCCGTTAAAATGACTACTGCAAAAAGAGATATTGCCGAAAAACTTAATAAGATGGGTTACAACGTATTTCCTATAGACCTATATATGAAAGCACCATGGAATAAAATTTGATGGAGAGGATAGAAAATGAAGCAAGTCATTTTTAATGAAAATTTATGTAAAAGCTGCGAACTATGCGTAGAAGCATGTCCAAAACACATAATTGAGATGAATCTAGACAGGCTGAATGCCAAAGGATATCATCCAGCAATAATAAAACCTGAAAACATAGAAAAATGTATAAGCTGTGGGTTCTGTGCAATCATGTGCCCTGATACAGTCATAACTGTTATAAAGTGACAAAGGGGGAAAATAAAAATGGCTAAAGTATTGATGAAAGGAAATGAAGCATTGGCAGAAGCTGCTATACAGGCCGGATGCAGGCATTATTTTGGTTATCCTATAACACCTCAAAACGAAGTCACAGCATACATGGCAAAAAGAATGCCAGAAGTAGGAGGAGTATTTCTGCAGGCAGAAAGTGAAGTATCTGCCATAAACATGGTATATGGTGCCGGTGGAGCCGGCGCAAGAGTCTTAATCACATCGTCAAGTCCCGGAATAAGTCTTATGCAGGAAGGAATTTCATATATAGCTGGTGCGGAAGTACCATGTGTCATAGCAAACATAATGAGGAGTGGTCCAGGTCTTGGTGGAATACAACCTTCACAATCAGACTACTTTCAAGCAACAAAAGGCGGAGGACACGGAGACTACAAATTAATTGTTTTAGCACCATCAACAATACAAGAAATGGCGGACCTTGTACAACAAGCCTTCGACATAGCTGACAAATACAGAAATCCTGTCATGATACTTGGAGACGGTATGTTAGGCCAGATGATGGAACCTGTCGACTTTGGCAGCATAAAAAAAGGAGAAAACCACATAGAAGAAAAAACATGGGCAACAACAGGCATGGGGACAAGAAAGAAAAAAAACATCATAAACTCCCTTGAACTAGATCCACAAATGTTAGAAAAACACAATATAGAACTATTTAAAAAATACGAAAAAGCATCAAAAGAAGAAGTACGCTATGAAATGACCAATTGCGAAGATGCAGAAATTATACTGGTAGCATACGGTACAATTGCTCGCGTAGCAAAAAATGTAATCGAGTTAGCAAAGCGAGAAAACATAAAAGTAGGACTAATAAGGCCCATATCACTGTGGCCATTCCCAGTAGAACCATTCGAAAAAACTGTAGACCATGTCAAAGGATATTTATCTATAGAAATGAGCATGGGACAGATGGTAGAAGACGTAAAGCTGGCAGTCAATGGACGAAAACCAGTGTACTTTTACGGGAGAGCGGGAGGAATGGTACCAGAATCTTACGCAATACTAGAAGAGATTAGAAAATTATCAGGGGGTGCAATTTAATGGCTGTCGTATTTGAAAAAACCAAAGGCCTTACAGATATCCCATTTCACTACTGTCCAGGCTGTACACATGGGATAGTCCACAGGCTGGTAGCAGAAGTGATGGAAGAGCTTGGAGTTTTAAACAAAGCAATAGGCGTGGCACCTGTAGGATGTGCAGTATTTGCCTATGAATATTTCAACTGTGACATGCAAGAAGCAGCACACGGAAGAGCACCAGCAGTAGCTACCGGTATAAAGAGAGTTCACCCAGACAGAGTTGTATTCACATATCAAGGTGATGGCGATCTTGCCGCAATCGGTACGGCAGAAACAGTGCATGCCGCAGCAAGAGGCGAAAACATAACAGTAATATTCATAAACAATGCCATATACGGAATGACAGGAGGACAAATGGCGCCTACATCTTTGATAGGGCAAGAAACGCTTACAACACCATATGGTAGAAAACCGGGGAACAACGGTTATCCGGTGAAGATGTGTGAAATGCTGTCGACACTTGATGGAGCATCCTACATCGAAAGAGTATCAGTATACGACGTAAAACACGTACTACAAGCAAAAAAAGCAATCAAAAACGCATTTACAGCACAAATAAACAAAAAAGGATTCTCCATGATAGAAGTGCTGTCAAGCTGTCCCACAAACTGGGGCTTATCACCAAACGAAGCATTAAAATGGATTAAAGACAAAATGGAGCCATACTATCCCTTAGGTGTATATAAAAACACCTTGGAGGAGGTCAAACAAAATGGATGAAAAAATAATATTTGCAGGATTTGGCGGACAAGGAATCATGTCAATGGGACTTATAATGTCATATGCAGGCATGATGGATGGAAAAAATGTATCATGGCTACCGTCATACGGTCCAGAGATGAGAGGTGGCACAGCCAACTGTCATGTTACAATATCTGATGAACCAGTAGGATCTCCAATAATAAATGAGGCAACGGTAGTTGTTGCAATGAATAGACCTTCTTTAGAAAGATTTGAAAAACATCTGGTGAAAGGTGGCATACTGCTTATAAATAGCTCATTAATAGACATAGATGCACGAAGGAGCGACATTGAATTATACAGGATTCCAGCAAACGATATTGCAAATCAGATGGGAAATCTCAAGATTGCCAATTCCATAATGATTGGAGCATTGATGAGTTTGAAAAACATAGTAAGCGAAGATGCTGTAATAAATGGCTTTAAAAAAGTCTTTGAAGGAAAAGAAAAACTGATACCAATAAATATACAAGCATATAATAGAGGTAAAGAGTCTATTGGCTCTCAATTTGCTGTAAAATAAAAATCTCCGAATCTGGAGGTTTTTTACTTTGCATAGAAAAGTATAAATTTCCCTTAATTTGTTACTTTCCGAAAATGCGAAACAAAGAAGTTACATATAATTATATTCCAAAGGGAATTTCGCTTTTATTGATTTTTTTATTTTAGATAGAGAACTTTTTTTGCTAAGTCATCTATTATAATTATGGGTGATATTAATGATATTGTACAATTTGATAAAGATGATTACAACTGGGCTGCTTGCTTCATTTTGTAGTTTTAGCGTAAAATTCATAGATGATATACCGAAAGAACCGTGCATTTTTGTAGCCAATCATAAGAGCATTTTAGATCCTATCGCATTGATAGATGCGCTTGATAGGAGAGTTTTTTTTCTTGCCAGCAAGGATTTATACAAAATCCCAATTTTAAATTTGATTTTAAATACTTTAGAAACAATACCTATCAAAAAAAATTCTGCAGATGTAAGTGCTTTAAAAAAAGCCATCAAGATGCTTGATGATGGACGATCAATTGCTTTGTTTCCTGAAGGTGGAATATCATTGAGTAAAGGTGTAAAAAAGATTTACAAAGGTGCAATGTATCTTTCGTATAAATCTGGGTTTCCTATAGTGCCTGTAGGAATAAGTGGAACTGATGTAGTGCTACCTATGGGAGAGTATTTGCCTCATAGTGGAAAAATTTCTGTAACAGTTGGTAAAAGTATATATCCAGATTTATCGCTTAAAAAAGCTGAATTGCTAGAAAATATGAAAAATGCGGTAGTAAATGCTCTAAACGAGCTTACAAATTTTCATTCAAAATAGGATTTTAGGTGGATTCAAGACTATAATTTGAACTTTTATGAAATTAGAGTGAATATATAGTAAATTGCATTGACTTAATCGGTGTGATAAAATATTATCGTATGATTTTTGATTACTGAAAGGAATGGATTATATGGCTAGATTATTTGGAACGGATGGTGTGAGGGGTGTTGCAAACAAGGATCTTACACCACAGCTTGCATTTGAGCTGGGAAGAGCCGGCGCATATGTTTTGACAGAATGCTCCAGAAGGCCAAAGATTTTGATAGGACGTGACAGCCGCGTATCTGGTGATATGCTTCAGAGTGCGCTGACAGCAGGACTTACATCAGTTGGAGCTGAAGTCATGGATGCAGGCATTATACCGACACCCGCTGTTGCATATTTAACAAGGTTTTATAATTTAGATGCAGGGGTAGTCATTTCCGCATCACATAATCCTGTAGAGTACAATGGAATAAAATTTTTTAATAAAGATGGATATAAACTTCCGGATGAAGTAGAAGACAAGATAGAAAAGATTATAAATGAAAATAGCGATTTACCAACTCCGACAGGATTGGATGTTGGAAATGTGGTAGAAAGTAAAAGTGCTCAGAGGGATTACATCGAATTTTTGAAGTCCACCATAAACTGCGATTTAAAAGGCTTGAAAATAGTTTTAGATTGCGCATATGGTGCCAGCAGCACAGTCGCACCAATACTTTTTCATGAATTAGGTGCAGATGTAATACTTTATGGTTCGCATCCAAATGGAGAAAAAATAAATGTCAAGTGCGGATCTACAAATCCAAAAGTATTGCAGGAGATTGTAGCTGGAACCGGTGCCGATGTGGGATTTGCCTTTGATGGAGATGCAGATAGATTAATTGCAGTTGACGAAAAAGGTAACGTCGTTGATGGAGATCACATAATGGCTATGTGCGGCATACATCTTAAAAGTAGAGGCAAACTAAATAAGAATACAGTAGTTGTGACAGTGATGAGCAACATAGGTTTGGATATAGCGCTAAAGCAAAATGGCATAGATGTCGTTAAAACAAAAGTCGGCGACAGATATGTATTGGAGGAAATGGTTAGAAATGGTTACTCAATAGGTGGCGAGCAATCAGGTCATATAATATTTCTTGATCACAATACAACAGGAGATGGGGAGATTACTGCGCTTAAGGTTGCTGAACTTCTTGTCTCAAGCGGCAAAAGGCTGTCAGAATTATCAGGAGTAATGGTTTCATATCCTCAGGTTTTGATAAATGCCAAAGTTAAAAATGAATTAAAGCACAAATACATGGATGACGAAGACATAGCTAGAGAAATAAATAAATTAGAAAAGGAGATGCAAGGCGAGGGACGTGTGCTAATAAGACCGTCAGGTACAGAGCCATTAGTTAGGGTAATGGTAGAAGGGAAAGATCAAGAAAAGATTGAATCGATGGCAAAAGAATTGGCTAGCTTGATTGAAAGAAAGCTTAATTAATGGTGCTTATTAATACAGGAGGTATAATTACTTCCTGATTAATATAAAATTTAAATAAGCTTTTAAGTATTGACACAAATTATAAGACTTTAAATGTTGAAAGGGGGAATGCCCATGACATTTACAACTGAATAAAAGCGCCTGGGCTTAGAGGAAACTCTAAGTTGACGAGGACAGGGTTTATCGAGTTATCGGCGGATGCCCTGCGGTCTCCTGCGATCGATAAAAAACCGGGAAAACCATGGGTGACCATTGGCATAGAGCGGTTTGAGCAGGGAAAACTAAATATAAAAAATATTGAGAGGAGATTTTTATTATGTGTGGAATTGTTGGATATATTGGTGATGAACAGGCGACACCAATATTGATTGAAGGACTTAAAAAGCTTGAGTACAGGGGGTACGATTCTGCCGGTATAGCTGTCATAAACGACGGCAATATAAATATAAAAAAGGCAAAAGGCAGAATAAGTGAACTGGAAGAAGCACTTAAAAAAGACAATCTTTATGGTTCCATAGGAATAGGTCATACTAGATGGGCAACACATGGGGAACCATCTGATATAAATTCGCATCCACATTTGTCACAGTCCGGGATAATTGCCGTTGTTCATAACGGTATAATAGAAAATTATCTGCCATTAAAGAAAAGGCTGATAGAAGAAGGCTACACATTTAAATCAGAGACGGATACAGAAGTTGTTGCAAATCTTCTTGAGTACTATTACAAGGGAGATATAGTAGAGGCCGTTATGAAAGTCCTCGATAGAATAGAAGGATCTTATGCGCTTGGTGTACTTTCAAAAGACCATCCAGATATGATAGTTGCTGCAAGAAAAGATGCTCCACTTATAGTTGGCCTTGGAGATGGTGAAAACTTTATTGCATCAGACGTACCAGCCATATTGAGACACACGAGAAAAGTGTACTTCCTTGATGATAAAGAAATTGCGATAATTAAGAAAGACAGTGTCAAGATAATAGATGCATTTGGCAAAGATGTGCAGAAATCTGTATTTGAGGTAAAATGGGACGTTGAGTCGGCAGAAAAGGGCGGATATGAGCATTTCATGCTGAAAGAAATTCACGAACAGCCTAATGCTATAAAAGACACATTAAGAGGTAGGATAGTAAATGATGGCGAAATTGTATTAGACAAGGTGAAAATAACAAAGGATGAGATTGACAAGATAGAGAAAATATTTATTGTTGCGTGTGGAACTGCATATCATGCAGGTGTTGTTGGGAAATATGCTATAGAGAAATTTGCAAGAATACCTGTTGAAGTAGATATAGCTTCAGAATTTAGATATAGAGAACCAATAATAAACGAAAGAACATTGACAATAGTAGTAAGTCAGTCAGGTGAAACAGCAGATACGATTGCGGCACTTAAAGAGGCTAAAAAACATAATTCCCGAGTAATAGCAATCACAAACGTTGTGGGAAGCTCTATATCGAGAGAAGCAGACGATGTAATTTATACTTGGGCAGGACCTGAAATTGCCGTTGCATCTACAAAGGCGTACACTACACAGTTAGTAGCCTTATACCTCATTGCATTAGATTTGGCATTGAAGAAGGGAACAATTGAAAAAGAATATGCAAAACAAATCTGCGATGAATTAAAGAAACTTCCTGAGAAGGCAGAACGCATATTAAATTACAAAGACGAGCTTCAAGAATTTGCATCAAATCATTTTAATACGAAAGACGTATTCTATTTGGGAAGAGGTCTTGACTACGCTGTCGCTATGGAAGGATCTTTAAAGCTTAAAGAAATATCATATATACATTCAGAAGCATACGCAGCAGGTGAATTAAAACATGGAACATTAGCATTGATTGAAAATGGCACATTAGTCATTGCATTGGCAACACAGGAACACCTTTTTGAGAAGATGCTTAGCAATATAAGAGAAGTAACAACAAGAGGCGGCTACGTACTTGCATTTGCAATGGAAGGAAATAAACAGTTAGAGGGTGTTGTTGGCAAAGTTATATATCTTCCTAAGACCATGGAGGAAGTAGCTCCAATAATCACAGTAATACCGCTGCAGCTTTTAGCATACTACATGGCAGTTGAAAAAGGATGCGATGTTGATAAACCTCGTAACCTTGCAAAAAGCGTAACCGTAGAATGATACATGGGAAAGGTTCTGTTGTTGTATTTCTCATTTATTCCTCCCACCCATGCGAAAAAAGTGGTTCCGTTGAGGGGTAAAAAAGGCAAAGGGATTAAGGATTAAGTCTTTACAGAATAACAAAGGGATAAGTGGCTTAAATCTCGAATTTTTCGATGCTTTACCACTTATCCCTTTTTTCATTGAACCATGATTCTGCTCTTTTGAAAAAACTTTTTTTACACAAATTAGAGTAGTATTTGGGAAATTATAGGGAATTTAATACTGCATCACGGAAAAACTTTATTACCTCCTATAGAATCCCATGTAGATTTTATGCGGGGTGGAGAGCGTGGTAAGGGAAAGGTTTTTTTAAATTAATATTTGTCTGTAGTAGAATTCTTTTCCTCTGGAGTTAGATACAAATATAATTTTTCTTTATATTGTTCTCCCCATAAATACATTGAATCGAGTATAGGTTTTAAACTAATTCCTAATTCAGTTAGGGAATATTCTACCTTTGGTGGAACTTCAGCATATACCTTTCTTTCCACAAGGCCATCTTCTTCCATAGAACGAAGTTGTTGAGTAAGAACTTTTTGGCTTATGGAATCTATTGCTTTTTTTAATTCATTAAATCGTTTAGTTCCTTTCAATAGTTCTCTTAATATTAATATTTTCCATTTATTTCCTATAAGCGAAAGAGTTGTTTCAACGGGACAAGATGGCAATTCTTTTTTCATAAAATTTTCCCTCCTTATAGTAACTTAAAGGTAAGTATAGCACTTATAAGTGCCTACTTGCGAAAATATACTATATAAATTATTATATACACAGAAAACAACATAAATCAATTTATTTAGAAGGAGCTGTTAATTATGAACGAAGTTGTGAATTTTTTAAGCGAAAATCCTGTTCTATATCTTGCTACAATAGGAAGAGACGGTAAACCAAAGGTTCGTCCATTTCAATTTATGCTTGAAAAGGAGGGTAAGTTGTTTTTCTGTACGTCAAACCAAAAAGAAGTTTACAAGGAAATTAAACTGAATCCTTATGTTGAGTTTTCTACAACAAACCAAAATAATGTTTGGATTCGAATTTCTGGACGAATTAAATTTTCAAATGATTTGGAAGTGAAGACTACAATCATTGAGCACAATCCCCTTGTAAAATCAATTTATAAAACTCCTGACAACCCAATTTTTGAAATTTTTTATTTAGATGATGCGAAGGCAGTTATTGCTGATTTTTCGGGTCAACCTCCTAAACAATACAGCCTTTAAACCTAATAAAATAATTTCCATTTGATACTTTTATCCATGAAAAAATGAATTTAATTAGGGAGAAATGAAGGAAAAGGGTTGGAATTTAAATCCAGAAAGAATATCAAAGGGATAGTTGCAAAGCCTTGTAAATAGAGGTCTTATGACAATTATCCCTTTTTTCTTTAATCATTAATATACTGTATTTGTCAAGTGAAAATATAGTGTAAAATTTTATTAGGTCAAAAAGCAGGAAAACGGCGGTTATATGTAGAAAAAAAGACATCACCATCCTCCCAATAGGATGAGTTAAAAAAATCAATAGGAAGGTGGTTTGTGTCAAGTAGTTGTTGGCACTTTTTTCTTTAAATAGTTGTTAAACAGCAAGATATCACATCCTGAAAAATTAAGATTAATTAAGCTGACTTATCATAAAAAGTACAAAGATTAAACAATCACTAAACAGGGTTTTTACTTAAAAATTCACATTATACAATCTATAAGATCATATTATTCTAAAATATCATATACATATAGCTTTAAGTATATTCATTTTTGGGATTTACGCTTTTTGGGTAAATGCCATCTTGAATGTATTTTCTCCCCCGGATTAAACCGGGAGAAAGTTGTTTTAAAGTATGGACCCATGGATATATCAGATTGCCAGCAATCATTAGGATGCTCCATTTCAAAAGTTCTCCTGTCTTTTGTGTTCAATGCTGATGTAGAAATTTTAGTTTTGCACAGATTCTTTGAACTGTAGATAAAGATACCTTGTCAAGCTCGATAAACTTTTTAGCTAAAAGTTCCTGATAGATTGATTTAGTTGATCTTCTTGGATTATCGAGTTTTAGATTTTTAATATAAGCTTTAACATCATCAGTTAAAACTCTTGAAGCACCTTTGTCGCATCTACTTTTAGGGTATAAACCTTCAAATCCATATTTTCTGTAACAGTAAAGCCACGTCTTAATTGTATTAGGAGAGAATTTTCTTTTACCTAATGAAGGCACATCATAAACTTTAGAAGTAATAACCTCCATATATTCTTTTGCAGTTTCCTGAGTGTAATTTTCATTGATAAGCGGTGCTATCAAAGAAAATTTAAAGTAAGCAATTTTTTGTTTAGCATCATTATCCATGTCTAAAAACTTCCTCAATTTAATTATCAGTATTATTGACTGGATAATGATGGTACATTCACAAAAGTTATGTGGTGAAATAAAATGCGTCGATAAAGACACCCCTGCAGTAATAACCATGCCTATACAATTTACCATTGTAATTGCAATTAGGACATCCAGATGGTGTATCTATGTACAAATATGATTCATTTTCGATATATTCATGTATATTTTTAACTGGAAAGGCTATAATTATCATTATGATACCTTTCTTGGGGTGGTAATTAATTTTACCGTCCCATTATTTTTTTGTATAATTGTAGGCAAGATTAACCAATCTTATACATGAATATGAAAATTAATTAGTTTTACATAACAGATAAGGTCAAATTATTTTGCTTTTTATGGTGCTTTTATATTGAAATAATTTGCTGTATAACAATTTATGGTTCATTTCTATATAAGACAAAGTTTTTAAGCTATATCATATAATTCAATGCAATTATGGTAGTAATTCATACTCGCTAGTAGTATACTAGTAGTATATTATAAATTAAATTATAGGAAGGAGTTTTTGAGAAATGAAATATGTTCTATTGACAACGATATCTTTAGTTGTATTAGGTTTGATTGTAGGTTTTATTGTTCATGGCCTAAAGAAAGGGGCTTCAGGTTTTAAGATAATGCTTTTAGGGTTAAACATTACTTTGTTCGGAGGAATAATTGCAGTTGACCCTAATTCTAATCTTGGTGGTATTGAATATTTAATAGCTCTTTCAGGCTTATTAATTTCTATTATAGGTCTTGAGAAAAAGGATTAACTTCAATTAAGCGGTCTTTTTATACATTATGGTGAAATAAGTAAGGTGTATTAGTTTTATCTGAATATGCTCTCATGGAGGGCAGGTAAGGCTTCCGTTTATAGGCGGATTAATGTGCCTAATCAGAATTTTTTCCCTCAATATACATAAGAAGAATACAAAAGAGGCAACTGCACTATGACTGTAAGCAGGGGGCTTGGAAACAGCATTATTCCCCAAAGGCTTTTCAACCATCCAGAAATTGCTGTTTTGATGCTGACAAAAGAAAAGTAAGTAGCATTTGTTTGAGGGATAGTAAAGGCAAAAAATGATATTATATGAATGAGCCTATAAATATAGATGTACAATGCTATATTCTACAGGCTCATTTTTATGTAATATTAAATCAACCCATAGTAGCATCCTTTAGCTCGTTACTTGGCTCAGGTTCCAGTTTTTTGATAAACCCATATAGCATTTTGATAATTTAATGAGTCTTAGTTCCAGGGCATCATATTCCTCTTTGATTATATATTCATTCATCAGGTCTATGTATATAACTAAAATAAACTCCACTCCATGATAATAAAGTTTGTTCCAAAATCCCGCAGTAAATGCAGGATAACTCCTGTTTTGCTGCAGGGGTTGCTTTTTGGTAGGGGAGAGGGATAAGGCGTAAGGGTTAAGGAGAATAGATAATGTTAATAAATTGGATAAGAATATGAGATTTTAGAACGGACTTTATTATCTGGTAGAAATTAGGATACAGAAAAATCAAGGGTTTAAGGGGTGTGGGTGGAGGAGAGATTATTCTAAATATACATAGTTAGTGGCAAGGATTTTTTGGGTTAAGGAATAAGGGGGATGTTATAGAATAATAAAATTGACTCTGTGATAATAAGTCAGTTCTATGATAATAAAGAGGGTTCTGTAATAATAAAGTAGGCTCTATTGTAATAAAGTTAGTTCTTTAAAGAGAATGATGCTGTTAGTGCTTTCATAAACGGTAAGATTTTATTAAAATAAAACTTAATTAAATTGAAATTTATTGTTATTATATTTATGTGTATGGATATTAAAAATAGAAGCCGATTTTGATAGTAAGGCATTTTGATAATAAGAGAGGTTTATTAACATGGTTTTGTGGGGAATTTTCATTAGTGCTTTTTTAATAGGCTTTTCAGGAGCATTGATGCCTGGGCCTATGCTGGGGGTCACAATTGACGGCAGTCTTAAAAAAGGGTGGACAGCAGGCCCGTTAGCAGTATTAGGACATGGAATCCTGGAACTTATATTAATTATCATCATGACGTTCGGACTTAAAGATTTCTTCTCTAATCCGACAGTTGCAGGATTTATCGGATTATTTGGCGGTGCTTTTCTTGCATGGATGGGCTATGGAATGATAAAATCTAGTATAAATAAGTCAGTTTCTCTGGAGAATCAAAGAGCAGGGAATAGTGCAGGCATGAGAAATCTTGTATTGGCAGGAGCACTTGTAAGCGCTACTAATCCTTACTTCATTCTCTGGTGGGCGTCAACGGGGATGGAATCAATACGCCAGTCTTATACTTTAGGGTTAATTGGTGTTTTGTTCTTTTTTATAGGACATATTTTATCGGACTTTGTATGGTATTCAGCAATTTCCACGGCATTTTCCAGAGGCAAGAAACTGATAAGTGATACTGTATATCGCTGGATTATTTTATTGTTGGGCATATTTATTATAGCATTTTCAATATATTTCATAGGCAGCGGCTGGAAAATGCTTCAAACCTGATGCTATAATTTCAAGGTGGATCTGATGAAAAAGATGCTATTACCTCGTAATAGATTTAAAATTTAAACTGGAGGTCAAACTCTATGAAATCAATGCTTTTTGAAATTAACAAGAAAAGATGGTTGACGCTATTTTTAGTAGCATTATCAGCAACAATATTTAGATTGATACTGCAGGCTTTTATCCCTTCAAGCGGTAGTAATCCTTTTCCTCCGAGTGCAATCGTCAAAGCAGGATTATTAATCCCCTCATTTACGATTTATGCACTAATAACCTATTTTTTATTAGCGGTAGTATTCGTCATAATACAGGGTCGTCTGCCAGGAACAAAGATTAAAAAAGGTTTAATGTTCGGTTTTTTATTCTGCATGATGTGGTGTATATACTTATTTGAGCCTTTACCTCACGTTTCAAGCACATCACTGACCGAACTTTTTGCTTATCCAATAGTGGATGAATATCACTTGTATTTTTAGGATTGCTGTTAGGAAAATTCGTTGCTGCAGATTCCCAATTGTCAGGGAAAGTATACATTAATCTTAACATTGTACCGTTAATGGCAATACCTGTATGTTTCCTGGTACTGAGAGTATTTTGTTATAGTATAGTTCATATTTATTCCTCTTTTACTACCAATCCGTTAGGAACAATGATATGGGCAGTTGCATCAGGTATTTGGATAGGGGGGTTATATTTATTTCTCAGACAAGGCATTAAGATAGAATCTCCCATAGTGAAATCACTATTTTTTGGCATTATAGTCTTTGGAATTAACCTTTTTCTTTTCAATTTTTTCATTACTTTGGTGTTCGAATCAGATATTGCTGATTTAATCATAAGAACTATGGTAGACATCATATCTGTAACGATAGGAGTCTATATTTATGAGAAAGTTCATTTCCTCATGATTTTGGCTCACAACAAATAGTGAGTATTCAGAAAATGCAAATAGTTAATATCAATGTAAAATAGAGGATGACAATATATGTCCTGTGTGTAAAACATCAGGAGTAAAAGTAAAAAATATTACAGTCAGGCATTTGGTAGATGATACGCTGACAGAATTCGTCACAGATACAGATTATTATATATGCATGAATGAAGAATGTGATATTGTCTATTATAATCCACAATCAGGTGTTAAGTTTGATAAGCAGCAAGTGAAAGTACCTGTATGGTTTAAAAAAGACGCTAATCCTAAATATGCCTGCTACTGCAGCAAGGTTACAGAGGAACAGGTAATAAATGATGGTGCAAAAACCGTTAAAGATATTATAGAAATTACAGGGGCGATGAAAAAATGCCCAATGTGAAAAGAATAACCCTTTAGGAAAATGCTGTCATGAAATAATTCAGAAGGCTATAGACAAAGGATTATCCATGAAATAAGTGCAGTTAATATTTAATACTGCATTTTTTAGTGCGCCCGGCATGGGCGGTAACTTGGCGGTGAAAGTCCGCTGTGGGCGAGGTTACGGGAACCACTAGCTGAACCGCAAGGGTGTCCATCGTGAGGTGGAATCTGAAGGAAGCGGTAGGCAAAATCTCGGTCTGATGAACAAAAACCAGATGAGAGGCTGAATTGGGGCGGACGAGTTTGCTAAACAAAACGAAGTCCAACACTACCCGAACCCCATACAGTAAACTTAAAGATAGACGAGATGAAGGTTATCGTTCTTACCCGGGGAGGTCTCAAGGACAAGTCATTAAAGAGAACTCTGAAATGACAACCCATACAGTGATGTATGGCTGAACCTTGAGAAGTCAGCAGAGGTCATAGTACTTATCTAGTCATGAATAGATAAGGAAGGACCGAACATTAGGAGGTTTTGGAAATCTTATGAACTCGAAAGATATGCAGTTCTTAAGACAACTCAACAAAGAGGCTATCCGCTCAATCAAGAAATGGAATTTCAAGAGAGAGGGGAAGTGCATAGTATATCAACGGCGTCAAAAGATAGAAGAAACAATGTACAAAGATACACCAGTAATATGCTTGAAATGATACTAGACCGAGAAAACATGAAAGAAGCATACAAGCGTGTAGTTGCAAATAAAGGAAGCCATGGAGTCGATGGGATGGAAGTATATGAACTTCTACCGTATCTCAAAGAAACTTTAAACCATAAAGCAACAATTACTGGAAGGAAAGTATAAACCACAACCAGTGTTGAGAGTAGAAATACCAAAACCAGATGGAGGAACAAGACTACTAGGAATACCTACAGTACTAGACAGATTAATATAGAAACCAAATTAAAACTAAAAGTCAATGAAGCAAAAAGTGCTGTAGATAGACCATGGAAAAGAAAATTCTTAGGATTTTCGTTTTATACAAAAGAAAACGAAGCAAGAATAAGGATTCATGAAAAATCCATCAAAAGGTTTAAGGAAAAAGTAAGAGAAATAACCAATCGAAACAAGGGAATAAGCATGGAATACAGAATACGTAGATTGAATCAGATAACGACAGGATGGGTTAACTACTTTGGATTAGCAGATGCGAAAGGAATAATGAAAACCCTTGACGAATGGATAAGGCGTAGACTAAGAGCATGTATATGGAAGCAATGGAAGAAGATAAAAACAAAGTATGACAATCTATTAAAATTAGGATTAGAAAAACAAAAAGCCTGGGCATACGCCAATACGAGGAAAGGCTACTGGAGAATATCCAATAGCCAAATACTCAGTATGACTCTTACAAATAAATACTTCGAAGACATAGGTTATAGAAGTTTATCAAAAAGGTACCTAATTGTACATTAAATCTTAATGAACCGCCGTATACCGAACGGTACGTACGGTGGTGTGAGAGGACGCTGAATAAAATAATTATTCAGCTCCTACTCGATTTAACATTTAGGTATTTCACTTTTTACTTTTTCCATGAGAATCCTTATGGTGGGGATATTGTTCATGAAGAGTTAATATTTATCTGGTTCTATTTCCTGTTGAATCTGATTTAAATACTTCTCAATTGTTTGAATGTAAGAAAGAGATAAGGAATCATATGTATTAGGATAAAGGAAAGAAATGACCAATGTAGTTACTGCTTTATTTATTTCTCCTGAAACCTTATTTCACAGAATATCCTTTACAACCTGTTCGAGGTAGTTTAGTTCTATTCTAAGAACTTCCAAATTTATCATTATAATCGCTCCTTCGCACAAAATTTTCAGGTATTATAAAGGAAAGGACATTACAAATCAAAAAATCAGTGCAAAAATTTTATTTAAAGAATAAAAATTTTAATTGCCCTTTAAGGTGTCAATTAAATAAACATGGATATAATATATATAGAAGTTAAGAATTGGAATTGTGCTTGAAAAAATCAGAAGGAAGTGATATCATAAAGATAAGAAAAGCAAGAAAGGGGTTGTATAAAATGGCAATGGTAGTTAGTATTAAGGATTATAAATCAAATCAAATACCTAAACGTCATGATGTTTCCACTCTTGATATGATATTCAACCCCGTTAAGAGAAGAAAGTTTTATGCAGATATCGATAAAGACTATGTAGAAACAGATGATGAAAAAGAGATTTTCGATGAAATGACTAAAAGGCGGAGGGGTGAGTAAGTTTTGCCCTGTCCAGCGCTGCCGAAAAATCCACAAAAGAGTACCCATTTTGAGAAGGGTTGCATTCACTGGTTTGATTTAACTGGTAATAGTGACCCTTCGATTGCTTCACAAAAGGCAAGACCATTTATAATTATTAGCAGATATAACCCTAAATCAAGCAGAGTTATTATTTGTCCAGTGTCAGACATGATACACTATTTAGAAAAAGATACATATGGCAATATAATACAACCGCCAAAATTAAAATATCCTTATCACGCACCATTGTATAAAAAGGATTACCCTTTCCTGGATAAAGATAGTGTAGTACTTCTTGACCAGGTATATACTGTATCAAAAGATGAACTGTTTGAAGACTGGTATATGGGACAAGTTGTAAACACAAGGGAGATAGATGAAGCAATTTTTTATAACTATGATTTGTTTGCGTCTATTAATGAGGTTATTCAAGATTTGCTGAATTCCATTGAAAATATGCATAGAGAAAAATACTCTAGAAAGTAATTTAAACTAATTTCAAGAATAGAAAACCAAGGGCTAATCAATAGGATAAGTTCTTGGTTTTATTATTTTTATATGAGGATTTCAACAGACATAATTGTTTTTATTGCGGACAGTAGTTAAAGGCCACTATGGAAGTAGACCATTTCATACCCTGGGTGTTCGTAAGGGGTGATAAACTCTGAAACTTCGCATTAAGTTGCAGGCATTGTAATCATAGTAAAATAGATAGATTATCGGACAGAAATTATATAAGAAAACTACTTGACCAGAATAGCCGTTCTGACAATATATACATAGTTAATAAGGAATATAAGATTTATCACCCTGATAAATTGCCGAAATGTATAATTGTGCCGAATTAAATGGTTTTGAAAGTGGGCGGGTGCCTAAGAACCATAAATGACTAAAGACGATGTTATCATTGGCAAGAGTATTTAGATAAGTATTTTTATACAAGACTAGGGGGAAAATTATGTTCTATAATTCTAAATTAGAAATAAGTAAAGAAGTATGGTCTCAAATACTCACAGACAGAGAAGTTACTACGGAATCTGACTTGAATATTCTAAAAATTGTGTATGAGAGTAAAAACCATGAGATAAGAGCATCTGAGATAGCCTCAAGGTTAAACATTCCACATTATGGGCTAATCAACTTACAGATAAGCAGATTTAGCAAGCGTGTAATTCATAAAACAGGAGTCCAGCCACCTTTAAGAAGAGACGGAAAACCTAGATGGTGGCATGTTCCTTTTTTAGGATATGAAAAAGAAGGAAAATTTCCTTGGATTATGCGTGCTGAACTGGTAATTGCCTTTGAGGAAGTTTTTGGTCAAAGTAATACTGAATTAGTTTATTCTGGAGAAATTACTATTGATGATATCCCGTCTTTATCTGAAGGTACAGTAAGACAGGTTTTTGTTAACCGTTATGAAAGAAATAGGAAAGCAAGAAATATATGTATCGACTATTATGGTAGTAAGTGTGCCGTTTGTGGTTTTGATTTCGAGAGGACATATGGACCAATTGGTAAGGATAAAATTCATATACACCATCTTGTACCCTTATCCAAGATACAAAAGGAATACGAAGTAGACCCTATACGAGATTTAAGACCAGTATGTCCTAATTGTCATCTTATAATTCATAGTAAGAGAGAACCATTTACAATTGAAGAGGTAAGAGAAATGATTAGTATGACATAGAACAATACTGGCATTTTAAGAATTGAAAGAGTAATAGATATTTTTTGATGTGGTTAAATGAATTAAATTAAGGATGTACAATATATTTAGGAGTTGTGATTAGAACATGGGTTACTGATAGATTAGTAATATTTACAAATAAAATATTATAATGGACCTGACAGATTTCACCATGTGCGCTATAATCATTTCATAAATTAACAAAGGAGTTGGTTATAGATGAAAAAGATGATGAATATAATTTTTAACATAGTAATACCTACAGTGGCTGGATACACAACATTTTTTCTGCTTTTCTACTTGTATCAAAAACTATTTTTTGAATATAGGTGGTGGTTTGCAATCATACCGTTTGTAATAGTTACAGCGTTTATCACAAGGGACAACCTGAGAGAGTGGAGGGTGATAAAACAGCAGGGGTAGAAAATCAGGATTAAGGGAATAAGGAGATAAGGTCAAACTTACCCCTTATCCCTAAATCCTTTACATATAGAATAGAAAATATGGAAGCAGGTTAGGAGTTATGAAATATGCAATAATAAGTCTAATAGTATGTATCACAATTGTGAGCATTTCTGCAATAATAGGCATTATAAAACGAAAATAGAAAGTATTATAGATAGCAAAAAAACAGGCAATATGAGCCTGTTTTTTAGTCTTAAACTAAAGTTAAATTTATTTTAATAATCTGCTATAGCATTAATACTTTTTTCCAAATCCTCTTGTCTCACTTTAAAATAAATAGCACTACTTTCTATACTTTCATGTCCTAAGAGATACTGTACAGTATTGATATCAGTATTGGGTGTGTTAAGAATTTGAATTGCAAAATGATGTCTGAACATATGGGGATGAATTTTAATATTCGTGTCGTTTTCCCAACGCTTTAGCATTTTAAAGATTCCAGAACGGGTAAAGGGTTGTTTTCTTTCACTAATTTAGGAGATATTCAGAGTTTATAGAAGACTTGTTCCTAATTTCCAGATATGAAGTAATAGCCTTTCTAACATCTAAATGAAGGGGAATATTCCTTTCTTTCTGGTTTTTACCTATAACTCTTAGATTTCCAGAACGTTCATTTATGGTTATGTCAGCAAGGCGGATATTTATAAGTTCACTTACCCTGACTCCAGTTTTAGATAACAACTCAAAAATTACTATCCATAAATCCTTCTGACTTCTATATACATATCGCTTAATTTTCTTAAATTCAGTGTCAGAAAAATTTTTTGGAGCGGTAGGTTTATTTGTACGTATCTTCTTCATGTTTTCAGCAGGGTTGTCTTTGATAATGCTATTGCTTTGAAGAAAGAAAAAATACTCTTTTAGTGCAGCAATCTTATTATTAATAGTAGATGCTTTTTGACGCTTGATATTCAGGAGATAATTTCGATAGTCCCTTAAGTCCATCATGATTACATTTTCTAGGATAAACTCCTCACCATATGATTCAACGTAGTATTTGATAAAGCCTTTGATATTAGCAGTATAGGTTGATATAGTTCCAGAGGATTTATCGCTTTTATTTAAATAATCTACAAAAGCATCCAAGTAATATTCCTTAGTACCCATGACTAAACTCCTTTCCATAAACTTTACCATGATTTTAAGAATATCTAAGGTGAATTTCAAGTTTATATACCAGGTTGATTTCAGGTTTAAAAGTAAGACTAAAAAGTTTTGTGGACAATTTTTAAGGGCTTATTGCATCAAATTAAGGCAATATCACATCTGATTTTTATTGTTTTTTCCACAAAATCCCGTTTTTGTTGACAGGTTTTGTTGAAATATATGGAAATGTGTAATATAATTTATGTTAAAAAGAGGAATAAGGAACAAGGGGGAAATAAATATGTACATTAGTAAGTTGCGTATTAAAAATTATAAATCTTTCTTAGATTCAGGATATATTGACTTTAAAGAAAATATTTTTGCATTTATAGGTCAAAATAATACAGGGAAATCAGCAATTTTAGACTCAATACAAGCATTTTTTCCAACCTGTAAAAAAGGAATTTCAGGTGAAGATTTTCATAATGGCACTAAAGAAGATATAGTAATAGAATTGTGGTTTAAAAATGTTGATGAACCCTATTTAGAGGCAAATATTTATAAGGATAAAATAGACAAACAAAATGAAAAGATAAATGAGGCGTATGATTTATACAATAAAGAAAATACAGATACTAACTTAAAAAAGTATGAGACGCAGAAAGAGAAATTAATAGAAATTAAAACTAAAGAGTTAAATGAAGCGATAGAAAAATATGGAATAGATAACGAAGAACTCTATATAAAAATGGTGGCTAAAAAGGGCAGTAGTATCAATAAGAAATATTACAATAAAAATGATGAAGAATTAAAAGAAGCAGATTTAAAGAAAATACTTCCTCAAATCAAAGTAATACCTGCTTTACGTGACCCTAAAAATGAAAGTACAGCAGGAAATAATTCATATTTAAAAGATTTAATACAGATGTTAGATGATGAATCCAAAACAGATATTATTTTAAATGATAAGCCTCTTACATATAGTGAATTAAATAATGTATTATCTCAAGAAACTAAAAAAAGATGCAATGACTTAGCACAAACTATTACTTCTTACTATAATGATGCAATTGGTAGCAAAGATTTTAAAATAGTTATAGATGCTTCAGTTAATATATCTAAAGGTACTCAATACACTACTACTATTATAGATACAACTACTGGAATATCAAATGACATACTTAATTGTGGGACAGGATATCAGAGTATGATAATACTATCAATACTTGAGGCATATGTACAAATTTCACAGTCTAATACACAGTATATTTTACTCATTGAAGAACCAGAAGTTTATTTACATCCTAGACTACAAAGAAAGATGATTGATACTTTATTAAAGATTTCAGAAAATAACCAAGTTATTTTTTCATCACACTCACCAATAACGGTAAGTAAATTAGCAAGTAATAATATAAGACTTGTAGAAAAAAATAATGGTGAGACTAAAGTACTAAGCATAAGTCCCAAAAAAGTAATAGATGAGTTAGGTATTAAACCTGACGATATTTTATATAGCAAGGGAATTATCTTTGTAGAGGGTAAAGATGATATAGAAATTATAAGTGAATTAATTAGGAAAATAGACGAAAACATGGTCGATAAGATAAATATTATACAGGCACACTCATGTGAAAATTTAAAGTTTTATGCTAATACTGAATTATTAATAAACACCAACTTTAGTGTTCCTGTACTAATTTTGCGGGATGCGGATATAAAGAAACCAGATGTTTTAAGGGATAATCTATATGAGGAAATTGCTTTTACGTTATTAAATGAACCTCAGTATGCAAATTTTGATGAAAAAGATTTAGAATATAAAAAAGAAAAACTAAAAGAAAGTATTCATGTTTTAAATGAACATTCAATTGAATATTACTTTATTGAAAATAATTTTTTACAAGAATTTGCATCTGATAACATAGAACTTGAATATGCAATAAAATGTTACGAATGTCAATATAGAAAACAATTGGAAGAAGCGATAAATGGTAATAATCAAAAGAATAATTTTGAAAGTTGTTTCCAACCTAAAAGATTTTTAGAAGGATTCCCTGATGTGAAGGAGAGGGATAGGGAAAAAAAGGAACAATCATTGAAGAATAGGTGGTTTAAACTATCAGAGTCATGTAATTGTACCAACGATTATAAGATTGATAATTATTTAAAGGTAAGAGATGAAATCATTAAAAATATAAAACAATTTTACATAGAAGGAAACAATTTTTATCAGTACATAATTAGAAGTAATGATTTAAATATATTAAAGCGAGGGAAATTAAAAGAGATTATAATACTGCTTGAAAGATTCATTGAAAAAATGAAGTAAATTGCTGAGAATTTTATATGAAATGTTGGTTAAATATTGAGCAGAAAAGTTATTATATCAATATGAGAGTAGAGTTTTGATTTTTGTCTTGAAGGTGACAACTTTGATGAAACTATACTCGCTTAAAAAATGCTGGTATTCCTATTGATATGGAGTCACATCCTGCAGGAGCAAGAGAAGAAGGTTGGCGTAGAGTCGTGTTTATCGGCCCAGACGGAGAACAAATAGAAATTAGAGGTTAACAAATTATAATATAATCAGGTCGCAATATTATAATACAACCTTTTTAGTGTTTTGGTTTTTATAGATTTAAGAGATGTGAAATATCCATCACTTAACTGATTATAAAACTTGAAAAGAATATATATCCTACCTTATATTAAATGAAGTTCAGAAACAGGGATTTCATAATAATAAGGAGGGCTTATTCTATGCTTTTGAAGGTGGAACAAGTTTATGCGAAATTCAATGAGGAAAGTATTGAGATTAATATTTCTATGAAATTGCTATTGCCATTGCTACAGCAGGTAAATAGACACTATGAGATGTTTTAGATATCAAGGAATGTTATCCTTTGTTTAACTGTGAGGAAGTGATAAATCGAATAAAGTTTTATCTTAGAGAAAATGAACAAAAAAGATATTTGGGACAAGCCAAACAATAAAAAAGAAAATCGATATATAACTCATTAAAAGAAGAATGTTATGACATTGGTTACACGTCAGTCTGCCAAGCAATAAATAAGATAGTAAATGAGCATAAAGAAGCATACACAAAAGCTCAATACCAGCTTGGTGATGTATGTGAGTTTGATTGGGGTGAAGTCAATTTATTTATTAAAGGTGAGTTAAAAACATTTCAGATGGCGGTATTTACAAGTGCCAAAGGTAATTACAGATTTTCGAAACTTTTTCCAAAACAAGATACTTCATGCTTTCAAGAAGCACATGCATCATTCTTTGAAAATATAAAAAGTGTTTATCATACTGTAGTATATGACAATGCAAATGCTTAAACAGGCAGGCCCAAGGTTGCAAAATATCTACAGTACCTACCACCAGAGAGAAAGAATTCATAGATCTCTTGCAATATGTAGGTATAGTAGGTATGCAAAAAATATTTGATGCTAGGTTGTGCCTGAAAACGAGAAACTGCACTAATTTGGGAAATAGTATATAGTGGAATTGATGTTCAATGCCATACTGTGGTTGGTCCGTAGCGGTGCAGCCTGAAGAAGCCTGTTCGAATGTTTTGGTCCATGGAAAACAGTATGCAGCCGTTTCTGCAAATGGCATGATTTTGTTTAATTAGTAGACATTTATCGAATTTCAGACATAGTATAAGGCTGATTGTATAACTTTTTTTGCTTTTATTGTTGACAAAATTACAATATAGGTATATAATGGAAATAGGATTGATGATATGCATATAATCTTTCCAGAAACGCGACTAGGTAATTGCGAATTTTATAAAATTAAAAATTATTTACTTTGCGTAAGAGTTTAGTATTTAATCGGAATCTAAAGTCTCCCGAAGATTTGGCTAAATTTACAGCTCTAAGCCCCGACCAGCAGCAGGAGTTTATTGACCTTTTGCTTGATCCTGCGACGTACAACACAATAAATAATGAGAACAAAAATGTATCACGTAGTACAAAATATACTACCAATCTTCCCAATTCCAGTCCTATGCTTAGTAGTTCTACGGATTGGGATGCATGGGGGACACAAACTGTTTCTATTTTTGGAATTTCAATTCTAGAATATAGAATTGAAGTTGGCTATAGGGTATCTAATGGAACTGTAACTCAGATTCTCTACAATGACGCATATGTAGTTAGAAATCTTAATCCTATGGTGCAGACTGACACAATTAGTTCAAGTGCTTACATCAGCGGCAATAAGGCGATTGCTAGAGGTGTTTTCTATTACAAACTTGGGCCGATAAATGACATGTCTGTACAGATTGGAAATATTTACGGTGAATTGATTGGGTACCCAAACGGTGATACAAGCATTTCCTATTGGAGAGATTAACAATGAAAAAACATAAAATATTGATTACTATTTTCATAATAGTTGGGATTGCAGTTGTCTTATCAATTGTCGGTTATATCACTTACTTAAATGTATAAAGATAATGTAAAAGTCAATATATCCTTGTACAAAAAGTGGAATATAATTTTACACAAAAAATATACTAAGATGCATTAGAAGAACTGTTAAAGTATTCAACTTTTGATTTTAATCTATATGAAGGTCCTTTTATTGATATAACATGCGAATGATGAAGTAATCTACCTAATATTGCATTGGCTAATGTTGCTGTTCCAAATACTTCTGCCCAATTTAAAAAGGGCATATTAGTTGTAATAATTGTACTATGCTTTTCATATCTTTTAGATATTAGCTGAAAAAATATATTTGAAGCATCTGTGTCTATTGGTAAATACCCTGCTTCGTCTATTATTAACACCTTATATTTTGAAAAATGCTTTAATCGGATTTCTAAACGGTTTTCTGCTAAAGCCTTTTTAATTGAGTCATCAATTCTTGAAAATGAACGAAATATGTAGAATATCTGTGTTTTGCACATTCTATCCCTATGGCGGTGGCAAGATGTGTCTTGCCTACTCCTGGAGTCCCTACAAACAATATATTTTCGTTATTTTCTACAAATCTTAAACTTTTTAAATCAAGAATTTCTTGTTTGTTTATGCTTGGTTGAAATTCAAAATCAAAATCATCAAGTTCTTTTAAAAAAGGGAAGTTTGCTACTTTGACACATGCAAGTATTGCTTTTTCTTGTTTTGATTTTATTTCTAAATTGCTTAGTTCATATAGAGCATCTATAACACTTTTTTCTCCTGATTTAATCATGTTTAAATATGTATCTATATTATTTTTTATATTATTTAATCCAAGTTCTCCTAAATTGTTTAATAGCTTAGTATAGTTACTCACACCCTCACCTACCTATGCAATAATTTATCCAATTCGTTAAGATTATTTGTGCATATTTGTTCAATGTCCTCTTTGTTTTTGATAAGATTTTCTATTAGTTCTCTATAATGAGATTCGTGATAATTTATCTTTTTATCACTTAATATATGGACAGATATCAAGTCTGTGTTAAAATATACATGTAACTCATTTTCTACTGTTTTAAGAGTTACAGTTTTATTTATTGAGTATCTACTACCTTTGTAATATATCATAGAATCTTTATGGACAGTTGCTTTTTGTTCGAAGTTCATATAACTTTCTATGATATCATTACTTGGCATAGGAGATAGATACTCCTTTTCTTTTTGGAATAATATTATCGGTTGTATCCCTGTTGACTGATTTGTAGATTGATTAACTTTTTTGTTTATTTCACCAATTATCTTTATTAAATCTTCTTCATTCTCAAATTCACCATTGTATGGCAGTAGCCAGTCAATAAATTTATTAGATGATTCCACCTTTCCTTTGGTATATGAGTGTCTTGGCTTACATAAGCGTTTCTTAAAGTCAAAATCATTTGCAAATGCTTTTATTTTATTATTTATCTTCCTCCCCTCGTTTGTTATATCAACTATTGTTTTCATATTGTCAAAAAGGTCTCCTGTAGCTTTAAAAGCGTTTATCAAGCATTAAATTACATCTTGTTGTGTTTTTGCTTTCCTATATTCAAAATAGCAATATCTTGAATATCCAAGCTTATAGTTAAAAACATTAAAAATGAATTCTTCTCCATATTTAGAAACTAATTTTATCTCTTCTTTCCAATCTACCTGTGCTTGCTTTCCCGCAGGAGTTTCAAATCGTGGATGACCACTTACTTTTTTAGCAGGTTTCAAGCCTTTTCGCTTTACATATTTGTTGAAATTAGAATATGTTCCAATATCATAATTTTTAGAAACAAAGTATTCGTATACTCCCTTTACCGTAACCCCCTTTATTTCAAGTTTTGCTTTTATTTCATCATAGTATTTGTCTAATTTGCTTTGTTTGTTTCTTGTTTTTGGTTTGTCTTCATATCCTTCATAATACTTTTTAACAGTTCTTCTATCTACTCCATATTCCCTTGCTAGCTCTGAAAAATTAGGTTTTATCTCCATAGCCTTTAATATGCTAATTTGACCTATTTATTTACCACTTTTAGTACATTCTTATTTTATCATTTTCAAAAAATGCAAAATTATCCAATTATTAAACTAATTCAGGAATCAAATTACTTGCCCAAAATACCAAAGGCATTTGGAGAAATCCTAAATATGTTATTAAAACCTTGTGAGTTTAATATAGATGAATGCATTGAGAAGTTTTCCAATCTTCCAGAACTAGAATCAACTTTAATACAAGTATTAAATTATAATTCAAAATTAAACCGTGAAATATTATCATTAAAAGATGCAAGTTTTGTATTTAGGTGCTAAAAATACTAGAATTATTGCTATCGCATATATAACTAGATTATTATTACCAAATAGAAATGGAAGGGCAGGAAAAAATGGAATACAGCAATTCTTTTAAATAAGGCTTTAGAAGGGGCAGCCTCGCGGGGCGCGGAAACAGAACTTATACATCTCTATGACCTTCATTACCAGGGATGCATAAGTTGTTTTTCATGTAAGCTTATAGGTGGTAAAAGCTATGGGGTTTATTGAAATAAACTCACCAAATTCAATACAAATCTAACCGTCTGCTTAATATGACGGTTTCTATTTTTTGGCATGTCTTGTTTATTATGACATATTATTTCATTTTAATGTAAATATTTAGTTTACAAAGTGCAGAATTTACAGTATTAATCCTCTTTTTTACATTAATGGAAAGCCAATTATTAATTTACTTGCTATTTCACAAATTCAGATTGAATATAACCCTAAAAAAGTCATATTGCGGATAAAAAGTGATGTTAAGAATATAAACTTGTGTTAATAAATATATTTAATGTATAATAATGTTATATTGAGTCATTAAAAAGGAGAGTGATTATACTATGTTAAAAGATAAGGCACTGCCATTTTCTATCTTTTGTTTATCAATATCTATTATTATGAGTGCTGTTATCATTGCAAATGGAATGAGAAGTAACGGAGATTATGTTGGTACTGGTTTGTTTAATATGTCACAAGGATTAAGTAATATCGTAAACAATATGTACAATAACAATGATAATGTTGTTTACACAAGAAATACTTATGATTTATCTACAGCATCTTCTTATTTAGGAATTGAGGAGAGTAAATTATTAAACCTTGTTAATGAAAAAGATTCAGGGATACCCTATATCAAAATAGGTAATGATTATATATTTAGCAAAGGTGCATTAGACAAATGGCTAGAAACAGCAAGAGTTGAAATAAAATAGGATAACAGTCTTTGATCTGTTATATAACTAAAATAAACTCCACTCCATGATAGTAAAGTTGATTCTATAACACTTAACACATGAAACTTATCCATTTTTCCTTATAAATCACAATTTGATAGCTAATTTTATTCGCAATGATGTTAAGTCTACAGTTGGTATTATTAAATTGGAGGATAAACAGATGAAAAAGAATACCATCATTATAGTGACAGCCGCTGTTGTGCTTATTTGTTTTGGAGTATATGTATTGACCTCAGATAGATTTCCAAAGACATCAAGGGCTGCTATAGAGCAAGCAGTTGAAGGCCAAAGATTTATGATTTCCGAAATCATAGATGAAATTAAAATAGATAGTAATAGAATTCTAACATTGTATCTCAATGGGTATGGTGAGTTAGACTGCGCGGTAACTCATAAGAATCTGTTTTACTATACTGTTGATAATCTTGCAGGTCATGTTTACACAACGAATTCAGCGGAGGTTTTGACCGGTGTCAATTATAGAGCAATTTTACACTTTACAGGGTACGAGTCAGGAGAGGAGTATGCATGCTTTGGTGTGATTTTGGATGATGACATTGCTAGAATCGAGTTCAATAACAAAGATATGAAGGAAATTGATTTCAGAGGTATGCGTATCGTCTATACTTATGGCAGCGGGAATCCTAAGTCAAAATTCATATTGTATGACAAAGACAACAATGTGTTAGAACTGACGAAGTAAACAATCCTAGTATTTTTCTAAGAGATATAAGACGTACATCAAGTATTAGCAACAAATTATCAAATCCCATACACTAAGATTACTAACTGAATATTATTTTTGACCTTGTTTAATTTTCATTATTCTTATCATGTACATAAAGTACCTTAAGTAAATAAAGGAGGGCTTATTGTGTATCCTAATTATCGAATTTCAGTTGAAATCATTTTGTTGCATGAGGGAAAGGTTCTTTTGACAAAACGTGCAGGACATTGCAAGGTTGCTCCGAATGTTTGGAATGTTCCCGCGGGGAAAGTAAAATATGAGGAAATTCCCGTTCAAGGCTTGTATCGAGAAGCAAGAGAGGAAATCAATTTGGATGTGGAATTGTTGGAGGAGCTATCAGTTAGGAATCTAAAAAGTAAAAGTGGAGATGAAAATATATACCGTGTTGTGTTTACGTATCTTGTTAAACCTAAAAACGATGATATTTCTTCACTCAAATTGAATGATGAACATTCTGAGTTAGCTTGGATTACCAAAGAAGAACTAAATAATCCAAGATATGAAACACTTCACATTGATATAAGAAACATTCTTTTAACAAAGGTGTTTAAGTAAAGATGAATTTTTTCATTCAGTAATAACTTTGTTTTCTATTTTCTAATTATATTGACTTTAATTTTTTATCATTTTTTCTTACTATTTATTTTTTCTTCACATATATCCAATGCCGATTTTACGTTGATTGGATGAGAGAAAAGAGATTTATTAGAATCAATTTTTAAAATCTTTATTGACTATTACCCTGGGGATTGGCTTATTATTAGAACCAGGAGGGATCTAGTAATGAAAATAAGCGAAATAATGAAGATTACAAAACTAACGAAAAAAGCAATAAATTATTATGAAGAGGAGGGATTAATAAAACCCGATATCAATCCTGACAACAATTATCGAGAGTATTCTCAAAATGACGTTGATAAGCTGATTCAAATATCAACTTTGAGGCAACTGGATGTACCAGTAGTGGAAATAAAACATATTATATCAAATCCAGATTTAATAAGGGATAAACTCGAGCAACATTTAAAGAGATTAAATGATGAAGAAAAAAGAATTGAAGTGATCAGAAATGTGATCAAAACATGCTTAGATGGATTAAATCAAACAAGTGATATAACCGAACTGACAAAAAATATGATGACATTAAAAGAATCTCTCGAGATGGACGATAGAGCAAGAGAAGGTTTTATAAAGAGACAATTATTGAGAGTGTTTCCTGGTAACTTTGGAAAGTTGATGGTAGCGGCATATGGGCCATTTCTGAATGAGGTCCTTGATACGCCTGAAAAAGAAAAGGCATGGTTGAATTTGGTGAATTGCTTAGATAAAGCTGACAGTATCAATTATCCACAAGAAATGGGTGAGATGTATGAAAAGTATACTGATAAAGATATTGAAAAAATTAGCATGATAATAAATAAGACTATTCAAGAATGGATATCGGATAGAATTGAAAAAAACTATATGGACAGAGAAACTTTTTTAAAGAAATTAGATGTTATAGAACCTTTGCACAAAGAAG
This sequence comes from Thermoanaerobacterium sp. CMT5567-10, assembly GCF_030534315.2. NCBI lineage: Bacteria > Bacillati > Bacillota > Clostridia > Thermoanaerobacterales > Thermoanaerobacteraceae > Thermoanaerobacterium > Thermoanaerobacterium sp. CMT5567-10. Next base: position 1,143,108 of record NZ_CP130558.2, on the reverse strand, counting down.
TATTTAACATTGTAAAGAATATTAAGGAACAACTTAAAAATAGCGGTTCGGACAAAATAAACGAATATTTAAGCATATTGAGCAGTGACTATCGCAAATATAAAAATAATCTTGAAAAGTTTCAAAAGTCATTGGGCATTAACCTTGATGAAAATGGAAATATAATAACTAACTTAGACATATAGAAATCAGCAGCTAATAATATAAGTATTTTGTTATGAGATTGTAAGGAAAGTTTTATTATTCGCACAAAAATGCCTTACAATCCATCATTTATGAAGAGATTGCGCTTTGATAATATTTAACTTGCGTAATTTTTTTAAAGTGTAGATATTTTTTGACTACAGATTTGAATTTGTTAAAAAAGTATTTATGGTATATTAAGGTATATTAAATCAATTAATTCATTTCTGCCCTTTGTTATTGTTTGTTTTCCTTCGTGTACGTATATTAATTTTACAATGTCTGGTTTGCCGTTTTGAAGATGTATATGGTCTTCATCAGCTTCTATGTATAAAGTTTCTATTTCGTTTTTAGTCTTTGGCTTTTCATATGTTTGAAGGTTGTCTATTTTTCTTAATGTGTTCATTACTGTTTGCCGGCTTACATTGCAGTTAGCTCCATTTCTTTTAAGTTCCTGAGTGGTTTTTTGATATGAGAGTATTGTAGAAAGATCCGTTATATCAGCTTTAAGCTCAGCATCTATTCTTTCATATTTTTGGATGCCAGTAGCTTTATCTACAAGATATGCCTTCTCTCCTGTTTCTTTGTTTTTATAGTACCGTCTTTTGTATGTGATATCTCCAAATACAGTTGTTATTGTCCTTTCACAATCTTTTTGGACTACCACCCAGTTTTTTCTTTTAATTTTGTCTTTATATATATGCTTTGATCAAGTTCATGAAGTGCATCTGCACAAATCTCTTTTCCTAATTCATTTGGAATTTTTTTAAGTTCTTCTTCAAATTCCAAATAGGTATATTTTCCATCAAGTAATCCAATAATTTTTTCTACGACAAGCAGGAATTTTTGAAGTGTATGTTGAATTATTTTCATAAGAACTCACCTTCCTATTTATTTTCTAACTCATCCTTTTGGGAGGATGGTGAGGTCTTATTTCTACATATTATCGCTATTTCCCTGCTTTTTCACCTAAGAAAATTTTACACTAAGGTTATCTACAGTAGGTGAAAATGGATATGCCTATGGGGTTCCGCTAAACTACGTATATGATAGAGGAAACATTTATTTCCATTGTGCTGCTGAAGGAAGCAAGTTGGACAATATTGTGTATAATAATAAGGTTTCTTTTTGTGTTGTTGGTAATACCGAATCTATACCAGACAAATTCAGTTATAGGTATGAGAGCGCAATCGTGTTTGGACAAGCGATGGAAGTATATGATAGGGAAAAAGAGGACGCATTGGTTGCACTTGTTAAAAAATACTCTAGCGAGTTTATGGGAAAAGGGATGGAATACATAAAGAGGGATGGTATAAAAACAAAAGTCATTAAAATTAATATCGACCATTTGACAGGAAAGGCAAGGAAATAGCAATTTAAAAACAAGACACTTTTTCAACACATTATTAAAGTATTTCGGTAATATGTCAAGGGATGATTGAAAAAAATTAAAAAAATTTTTTAAAAAAACAGCTAAAAAAGAGCATAGCAAAGCTAACCATTACTAAAAACAGCAATGGGAATATATGTTAATTATGGAAATAGTATATTATGTTAGTATTTACAATCATCTCCTTTCATTGCTGGTGGTTTATAAAGTTTTTCTTCGCGCAGCAGAGCAAAGACTAACCTTACAGCTTTGCGTGCCGTTAAAACTAAAGCACGTTTGTGTTTATGAGTTTTACTTTCATTAAATTTGCGAGCATAGTATTGTGAAAACTCAGGACAATATTTCCTAAGTTGGTCGGCTGCTTGAATAAAGTAATATCTGAGATATTCATTACCAGTGCGTTTTAAATAAGTGTCCTCCGCTTTAAAATCCGCAGACTGGTATTCTGACCAATATATGCCGGAAAACTTTGCAAGGGCATTATCATTATCAAACCTTGATATTCCGCCTATCTCAGATATTAGGCCAGCTGCTATAGTTGGACCAATGCCATTTACTGAAGTAAGACAAAGAAATTGATTCTTAAATCCTTTGACTTCATTGGCAATGGTCTTTTCAGAAGCTTTCTTCTGCTTTTCAAGATACTGTATATTATCAAGACAAGACTTGATAACAAAATTCAAAGAATCATTTACATTAGCGTTGATTCTATAAGATTTGCGTACAGCATCTTGGAGTAATTTAGCCGTAGCATTAGGGTCATTAAAATGGTCTCTGCCTTTATCAACTAAAAAGGCAATAAGATCTTCAAGCGGTCGAGCCGCAATATCATCAAGAGTTAAAAACTCATTAAATATTTCAGTAGCAGCCGCACCAAAATTATTACTAAAAACTTTAATCTGACATAAGCCACTAAATTTAAGAAACAGATTACTTAGGAAATAATTTTTCTCCCTGACAATACTATCAACAATGTGAAAGCGATGGCGGGTAAGCCTTTGGAGAGCAAGATATCTAAAATCTACAGGACAAGATTTAGGAAGCCTTCCAAACCTTAATTTTTCAGCAATAACAAAAGCATCAACCCAGTCATTCTTAGGCAAATCGCCAAGAGACTTTTTAAAAGCCTTGACAGTATTAGCATTAAAAGTAGTTACAGAAGGATTAAAAGGCTTCAAGGAAGCATGGTCAGCTAAATAATACTGAATATGCCAACCATAGACTGAAGTAGATTCTAGACCAATAAAAACCTTCTGAACGTTGTATTTATTACAACAATCCAAGATATGAGACACTAAAATATTGCAACCAGAAGGATTATTATCTACAGAAAAACGAGAGCAAGCATCATTACCGTCTTGGTCTAGAATATGAACCTTGACATCATCCAAGCTTATATCCATGCCTACGAAAAGTTTATTCAAGGCTATAGCACCTCCTTTCAAAGGTAATGGTGTAGATTGAAAGTTAATTTGAGATAACCTAGCGACCAGATTATGTAGCAACCTCGCAATTAGCTATTAGTATATAAACCTGAATCCTCTGCTGCCAGGGGTTTATATACGACAAAGCAGATTTCGCGTGAGAAAAGGCAAATCTGGTGTAGGGACCATACTTTAAAGAGCGGAAAAACCGCATGGAGGACAAAAGCCTGTCCCATATTAACTTTACAGTATAATAATGCTACAAGTTATCTCAAAAGTAAACATAAAGGCCGTAAAATAAAAGATGTGGCGGCCTGTGCCATGTACTTAATTTGATATTTTAGATACATGGCAATAGATGTGATTTCAAAATAATGTTTTAAAGAAAAAGAGGTAATTTCCAATTATCAATGTGCTTTATTAAATTTTAAGATGTGAGACAAATTTATTGTCTACAAAAATAATTATACGAGGAGGTAAAAAGTGTTTGATATATCCATTTATTTGCTAATGCTCTTAATAGATCTGGAGATAGTAAATCTGCAAATAATGTAATGACAATGTAAAAAGTACTTACCATAAAGCGATATCGTCTGTCAATTAAATTTAATGATATAGAAACTATTGCGTTTTCTCAACTTTATTAATCAGAATTGACTTAAGGGAGAGTATGAATTCCATAGCATTTTTAACATGATTTTTACTATGGATGCTTTTAATCTTCCAATTTAAGTAAAAAGATTATTTGTACGCGGGAGGTATTCCATGAAAGGAAGGTTCTTAAATGCAGTGTTCCTGATATGTACATTATTTTTTATTGCGACTATTGGAAGTTCAACCATTCAACTATTACAGCAGCGCTCTATGGACAGCAATTTGCATATTCTATTTAGAGGCGGAATTTGCATTGTAGCTGTTGTATTTATTGAAGTTTTCAGTTTGTTGAAATTCAAAAACATTATTGTGGAATTAGTAATTCAATATCTTGTCACAATGTCTTTAATTTTTTTGATGGTATATATGCTGGGTTATTTTGCGGAATTGGCCAAAACCGCCTATAGAGATATCTTTTTGAACTACACTGTGGGTTTTGTAGTAGTTTCGGCTATAATAATCATTTATAGAAAGAGGAAATTGAAAAAATAAAAGTTTTAAAGCGGAGGTGGTACTATGCTGCCGCAAAAGCACATAAAAGTATTACAAAAGATATATGACAGATTAAATAGAACTAATATAAATTGGGTTATTACAGGAAGTACTGCATTTATTATTCAAGGAATTCCTCTAAAACCAAACGACATAGATATTCAAACTGACAAAAAAGGTGCGTATCAAATAGAGGAATGCTTCAAAGAATTTGTTATAGCAAAAGTATGCTTTTCATCTAATGGTAAAATATCTTCACACTTTGGCCGTCTTGAAATCGATGGTATAAAGGTTGAAATCATGGGTGACATACAAAAATATGTTAATGGCATATGGGAAGAGCGGGTGGATTTAGAAAAATATAAAAGATATATAACACTAAATGGTATGAAATTGCCTGTATTAGATTTAGAGTACGAATATAATGCATACATGAAATTGGGGAGAATTGAAAAAGCATTGTTGCTCAAAAAATATATAAACCGGATGAAAAATGGAGACGGTACTATTTTTTCATTTGACGATTTAAATTAATAGTTTATAAAGTATTAAGAAATTCTGAATTTCAGGAGGATTATATATGAGCAATTTTGAATTTATAAGTGGAGGCAGAGAACTACTTGACCTAGTACAGCCATTAAATGATGATATTGAGCTATCTTTAAAATGGAACGATGGTAATAATGTGTCAATAGAATCAGCAATAAATCATGTCCTAAATTCTTTAACTATTCCAAATGAATACATGCCAGATTTTAAATCTAAATATAAATATTATTTAAAAAAGAAAGAAGACTCTTCAGTAATATATTTGGTATTTGTTCCTGATGCAAAAAGGCTTTACGTAGTCGAAGATATTATTTAAGTGTTTGTTTTGAAATTTAATCGAATATGGCCCTGTCGCTTTCAAGTAAGTTGAAACCATTTTTTGAAGATTTTCAAATATTTTATTTAAGGGACTATAAAAATATCAAGAAAAAAGTAATATGAAATTGGGGTATAACTATGGAGATAAAGTTTTACAGGATAGGTGAAGTAAGCAATAGTCAGTTTAATTTTGCTGTTATATTCGCTACTTATAAAGGAAAATGGATATTTGTAAGGCATGAGGACAGAAATACGTGGGAAGTGCCTGGCGGTCACAGAGAAAAGAATGAAGATATTAATGTGACTGCTTCAAGAGAGCTATTTGAGGAAACAGGAGCATTAAATTACGAGATTGAGCCCGTATGTGATTACTCTGTTACCATAGATGAGGTAACTACATTTGGGAGATTGCTTTATGCAAAAGTAAATGAAATGGGGCCTTTGCCAGATAGTGAGATATGCGAAGTAAGCTTTTTCAAAATGATGCCTGATAATCTTACTTATGCGGATGTACAGCTGATACTTCTAAGAAAGGTATTAGATTTTTTAAGTGAAAAGGTATTAAAACTGCTTGAAAAAGACAAAACAAGAAACATTAATATCATCAACTTTATTAGAAATTATCCTATTTATAACATTGAATCAGTTGGAGATTCAGTACTTGTTAGAGGAATAAGCGATGAAGATTGGGTTTATATTAGCAGCAAATCCTATGATGAGTTCTTTCAACTGATTGAGGGGTTGGATGAGGAGGATAAATGTTTTGCAGTCATTGAGGACTGGATGCTCCCACATATTGTAAAAAATAAAAAATAAAATCCCGACTGACCAGTATGAAACTAGTCTATGATTCTAATGTACCACTGCCGACCGTAAAATCACATATTGTTGACTTATTAATTGCAGATGCTCCATATATATTCGAGAACTCCAAGTATAAAGAGTATATATCAATTGAATATATTGAAGATAGGATAAAAAATGGCATTGGTCTTGGCACCTATGAAAATGAAAAGCTGGTGGCATGGGCGATTACACATGATGATGGAGCCATAGGTTTTTTGAATGTATTGGAAGATTACAGAAGGAAAGGATATGGCATGGATGTAACTGTTGCAATGATAAAGAGGCTTCTGGAACTTGGCCAACTGCCATTTGTACATATTGAAGAAGATAATGTAAAGTCTATGAACCTGGCATTAAAAGCAGGATTTAGAAAGGATAGGAGGGTACATTGGATAAAATTATATTAGGGTGGTGTTTCATGGCTTTAAAAAAGACATTTTTGATCTTAAATTGCAATATTAAGTGCAACACCCAATAAAGTCATATGACGATTATTTAGAATTATAAAAGAATGCAAAGAAATTGAATTTGCTTATGATGTAATGATATTAGAAGTGTAGATTTAATTTTATAGAGGATTAATTGAAATAAATATATAAAATGATTAATAGAGCACAGAAGGGATGTAATGAATATGTACATTAAACCAATATCAATTGATGATCGTCAACGCATAAATGATTTTATAAAATCTCGCTGGTTTTCAACTGAAATGGTCGTTGGTGGTAAAATAGTTGATATGACAAAATTAGAAGGCTTTATTGCATATGAAAAAGATGAAATTATTGGGTTATTGACATATAGAATTAAGGATAGTGAATGTGAAATCATGTCTTTAGACAGTTTGAAGGAAAATCAAGGTATTGGAACTGCTCTTCTAAATAAGATCATCGAAGAGGCAATCAATAAAAAATGTACAAAAATAAAATTGGTTACGACAAATGACAATATAAACGCAATTCGTTTTTACCAAAAACGCGGATTTGATATGGTGAGAATACATCACAATGCTGTGGATGTTGCGAGAAAATTAAAGCCGTCGATACCGCTATTGGGAGATTTTGGCATACCGATTAAACATGAGATTGAATTTGAAATGAATTTAGATAAATGAATTGATTTTTCACTTCCTTATGCTATAGTTTAACAACAGAAATTCCGTGTTTATTTGAAGATACCATATTGATAAGATGCTTATCAAGATATAAACATTGTTGTGTATATTTATTATTAATATTATGGAGTAAATAATATGGTATTTTAGGATAATATATACTAATGAAATATAAAAGCATATATATTATAATATGTACATGGATATATCATACCAAGGGGGAATCCATGTTGAGAAGACTTAAAAAGATGCTTTTATATTTCTTTATCCTTTTAATAGCGTTTGTGCCTACAATTTCATATGGTGATAATAGTCTTCCTCATTTTAGTTTTGGTTCAAGGCTTTTATATACCGGAACGTACGGTACTGATGTTTTAAAACTTCAAAGCATACTGAATAATATTGGATTTAATACCGGTATTATCGACGGTATTTTTGGCAATAACACATTAAAAGGAGTTCTGAATTTTCAGAAGGCAGAGAACTTAGTTGCTGATGGCATTGTTGGTTCCAAAACGTACTCTGCTATCCAGAATGCGACGTGGAGCAACCCAGTCGTTTATTATGTACAACCTAATGACAATATTTATTTTATAGCAAAAAAATTTGGAACTTCGATTCAAGACATTTTAGATGAGAATGGGCTCAACAGCAATGCGTCGTTGTACACAGGAGAAAAATTGCTGATACCGCATCCACCGGTTGTGGTACCGCCTCAGCTTGATAATGCCGCTAATTATCAAGAATTAAAAAATAATATTGAGACATTGCTTAGTCAGCATCCAGGGAAGTACGGTGTATATTTTATAGATTTAAATTCTGGCGAGACTTTTGACATAAATGGATATGATTCTTTTGTTGCTGCAAGCACCTATAAAGTTCCTCTTAATTTTTATCTATACACATTGATAACTGAAGGTAAGATAGACCCTAACATGGAAGTGCAGTATACATCACAGGATTACGAAAGCGGCTCAGGTTCTATACAGTACGATCCAGTGGGAACTTATTATACAATAAGGGAACTTTCTAGAAGATCAATTGAAGAAAGTGATAATATAGCTTCAAACATGATAATGAGAGTCGTAGGATACGATAATTATTTAAACTTTATGAAAAGCATGGGTGCTAATGTTATACCGTATACAAGTAATATCACATCACCGAGAGATTTGAGCTTGTATATGGAAAATTTATTAAATTATGCAAATGCTCACAGTAGCACTGCAGGAGAACTTCTAAATTACCTTGAAAATACCATATACAATGACAGGATTTCATATCCACTGCCAAGCAATATAACTGTTGCTCATAAAATTGGCAATCTTTCCGATGTGGTAAATGATACTGCGATAGTATTTTATCCATCAAAACCGTATATATTGACGATTATGGGCAATAATGTGGACGGTTCTGATAATTCAGATGCATACACTGTAATAAGAGAAATCTCAAAAATGGTATATGATTTCCAAAGCAGATGATAGAAATTAAAATAAGTCGGTTAATCCGGCTTATTTTAATTTCGTAAATTTAAATTTCTTCATTAATGACTTTTTCCAATATGTCGCTTACGCCATCTTCAAGATTAGATTTAGCTATATAATTGGCGCTGTTCTTTATGCTATCATCGGCATTTCCCATGGCTACGCCGCACCCTGCCTTTAAAATCATTTCTCTGTCATTGTCTTGATCACCTATTGCTACAACGCTTTTTATATCTATGTCTAATATGTCGCACAATTTTACGAGAGCTGAACCTTTTGTAACGCCGTAGGGCAATATCTCAATAAAAAATTCATCTGACTGAACGCACGTAAAAGGCTCGTCTGATAATTGCCTTATTTCGTCTACAAGCTTTAAAGACATTTTGCTGTTGCCTCTAAACAATACTTTTATTATTTTATTAAGGCTGGAAAGGTCATCTACAATATCACATTTGACGTGTTCTATAGCCATATATGATTTGATAAAATCCGAAATTTTATTTACAAATATGCCGTCTATACTGTATACAAGTATCTCGACATCGTACCTTCCTTCTTGCCACAGATTTGCTGTAAGCTTGTATAGATCATCTGAAAGATATTTTTTATGTAATATTTTTTTATTTACGGGATCGTATATCATACATCCATTAAATAGTATAACAGGTACATCAATATTAAGCTCATTTATATACGGTGTTGCAGATAAAATTCCTCGACCGGTTGCTAATGTAAAAATACCGCCCTTGTCACGAAATTTTTCAATGCTATTCTTTGTTGCGACTGTTATTTCTTTTTTATCATTTAGTAAGGTTCCATCTGCGTCGGCTACTACCATTTTATACTTCATTGAGATCACCCCGAATCATTATTTGCACAGTATTTATTATACTATTTTTTAAACATTGAGACCATCGAAATTTTTGTACGGGAAAGATATTGTTTTAAATATTCCAATATATTAAAATTGTATGAGAAGAGAAATATCGAAAAGGGGAGATTAAAATGATAACGTGGAGGGAAGAATTTCGCTTAGGCGTTGAAGAAATAGACAAACAGCATAAAAGGATATTTGATATTGCTAATGAAGCATATGACCTTCTAAAAGATGAGTTTCATTTGGACAAGTATGATCGTATTGTTGATATAATCAAAGATTTAAAAAATTATGCCGTATATCATTTTGATTATGAAGAAAATTATATGAAAAGCATAGGGTATAGGAAGCTGCTTTCACATAAGGTATTGCATGATGACTTCAAAGAGAAGATAAACAACATAGATTTGGACAAGGTAGATGAAAACCAAGATGAGTATATAAAGGAAATTTTAAACTTTGTTGTTGATTGGATAGAAAGCCACATATTGAAGACAGATAGACTTTATGCAGAAAAAGATTTAAAAAAGTAAAAGGTGGTATCAAATGATACCACCTAAAATTTTATTTTAAAGGCGTAAATGGGCAGTAGCCTATTTCATCGCATCTTTTTTTCATGTCGCTCCAAAGATTATCATCAGCTATAGCTTCATAGGCTGTTGGATATAGGATATAATTTTCTTTAAATATGTGATCTCTCATGTTAAATACGATATAGTTTGATAGCTCATTTACTCTATTTTTAAAGTCTGTGAAGTCAAGGAAGTTGACGCTGTTTGATAATTCAACTAACATCCTTTTTCTTAATCTTATCTCATCATGTTCAAGCCGCATTATTCTCGTTGGACCTGTTATGCCGAGATTTTCTAGTTCGGGGAATAGCACATCTTCTTCTCTTTTATGATGTTTTTCAGCGCTTAAAATGCCTTCAGCAGTATTTTTAAGATCGCTGAATATTGCCACACTTTCTTCATCTGATTTCATTTTCTGTATTTTAGAGTTTAACTGTTCCAGTCTATCAAGCAATTTAAGTATTTCATCATGCTCTTCTATAAACGTATTTAATACATGACCTTGTGGCAGTGATGCCTTTAAACCATTTAACTGTCCTTCTAGCATCTCTATGTGAACAGAGCAAAGACTTCTTAATTCTTCTGCTTCAATTCCTTCATCGACTAATTTCTGCTCAGCTAAAGACAATTCTTCAGCAGTAAGATCCTCTATTAACTCTTTCGCTTCATTTTTAACAGAGTCAGGATCTTCATTATTGTTTAACCTCTTTAAGATATCTGCTAATTTATCAATCTTATTTTCCATAATTAACATCCTCCTTTTTCTAGTGATAGTATATCAGAACGCATATTAAAATAATGTGATTTAAATCACAGTAAAATGATAGGAATAAATATTTTTTATCCTGGCAGTTTATTTTTTGAAATGTTTGTTTTAAAATTTAATTGAAAGCTTGTATTCCGCCATAAGACAAAACACATAAGCTTTAGGATTTTGATACCTCTGTCGGTTTTGGTAAACATGTTGTCTTTTTACTATGTGTACAAGCTAATTTTAGAGCTATGATTTTTTATATGTAAAAACAGCACTGTTTGTTTTAAGAACTATTTTTGCTGTGCTAACATGTAATTCACATTGACAACAATTGAAATTCAGTTATTAACAAACTTATCCACAATATCCACAGAATATGTATCAACACGAACAAGGTATAATGTGAATAAGCGAATTCTTGAAAATTTTAGGAGCGTGATAAAATGGAATACGTCGGTGATTATCAGGCAGAATTAAGATATCTTAATAAGACTATCGATTTTATCAAGAATGAGCTTTATAAGTTGAGACAATTGCTTATGATAGAGGAGTCAAATCTTTTGGAATTAAGAAATGCAGTTATGGAAAATGCTCCTAAGGTTCCCAGCAATTTTGACAATCTTGTAGAAGTGAATCCATATTTGATGGAGATTAAAAGGCAGACGATGTACTACAATAATACATTGAAAGAATTAAATATATTTAATAAAATGCTTGATTCGCCGTATTTTGGAAGATTCGACTTCGTCGAAGATGGATCAGACGAAAGAGAAAAAATATATATTGGTTTGCACACTTTAAGAGATCCAAATACATTTGATATACTTGTATATGATTGGAGAGCGCCTATATCAAGCATATTTTACCAGTTCGAAAAGGGCAGGGCTTATTTTATAGCACCTGACGGCATTGTAGAAGGAAATGTAGTGTTAAAAAGGCAATATACCATCAAAGATTCTAAGCTTAAGTATTACTTTGACTGTAATCTGGTGATCGATGATGAAATACTAAAAGAGGTATTGGGTCGAAATTCGACAGCTAAAATGAGGACGATTGTTGAGACGATACAAAGGGAGCAAGACCTCATTATAAGGGACACAGACAGCGACATTTTGATTGTACAAGGTGTTGCAGGAAGTGGGAAAACGTCAATAGCACTCCACAGAATAGCATATCTCTTGTACTTTGGAAGAGATAAAAATTTAAGTAAAGATAATATACTTATAATTTCACCGAATAATATATTCAGCCAGTATATCAAAAATGTCTTACCTGAGCTAGGAGAGGAAAATGTAAATCAGATTATTTTTGAAGATTTTTTGAAAGATGTTTTAAGCGACAGTGGAATGATAGAGGAAAGGTCTCGATACATCGAGAGACTTGCTTCAAATGAGGATAAAATAAAAGCTGATTCAATAAGATTTAAAGGCTCTTTGGAATTTGTCAAGATCCTAGACAGGTTTGTATCATACTATGAAAGAAAAATGATTGAGTTTACAGATATATATTATGATGGAAAAGTCATTTACACGAGACAGGATTTAAAAAATGAATTTTTAAATAACAAGATGAATCGGCCTATACAGAAAAGACTAGAGCGAATAGAAAAAATGATATTTGAAAAAATTCATCTCTTAAGGCAAGAAAGGATTTCAAAGATTGAGAAATTCGTTGGAAATTATAAGGAACATGAGTTTGAAGTAAAGTCTTACAGCCGACTTTTATCCATAAAAGAGATGAAGGCAATTAAAAACCAGATAAGCAGTTTTACTCAAATAAACTACTTTGATGTTTATAAGCTGTTATTTTCAAATATGGATCTATTAAAAAAGCTTTCACATGGGATAAATTTGCCAGAGGATATAGATGAAATTACTGACATGACGTATAAATCGTTAAAAAATGGATTTATAAGCTATGAAGACTGTGGCCCTCTTTTGTACTTGAAGTGCAAGATTGAAGGATTTAAAATCGATAAAAGAATAAAACACGTAGTTGTAGATGAAGCACAGGATTATCCACGTATCTTTTATGAAATTTTCAAATTAATATTTGAAGGTGCTAAGTTTACTATATTAGGGGATGTCTTTCAGACACTGGATAGAGAAGTAGACGTTGCTTTTTACGATGTAATAGAAGATGTTTTTGAAGGAATGAAAGTCAAAAAATTTTTCATAGAAAAAAGTTACAGGTCGACTTATGAAATAAATGAATTCAACAGAAAATTGCTTAAACACTCTCCAAAAATAATACCATTTGATAGGCATGACGAAAAACCACGTTTAGTCCAAAAAAATAGCTTTGAGGAAATATGTAATGTTATGCTTGAAGATATAGATATGCTTTTAAGTCATGGGTATAAGACTATTGCAGTGATCTGCAAGACGAAAGATGAATTGAAAGAAGTCTACAGCATGATGAAAAATAAGATTGATTTAAGAATTTTAGATTCAAGCGATGAAGAAATAGTAGAAGGCGTTAATGTTATTACGCCGTATGCTGCAAAAGGGTTAGAATTTGATGCAGTGCTTGTTTTTAACGTATCGAAAGAAAATTATAAAACTGAATTTGATAGAAGACTTTTGTATGTTGCATGTACGAGGGCACTGCATAGGCTTCTTATATATTCTGTAGGTGAAGTTACTGATTTTATAAAAAATTTTTATTCATGTTAGATTCAAAGTAAGTGCTGAATGATTTTATCTTTTAGATAAATTTGCTATAATTTATATAATAATCAAGAACGGGGTGGTTTTATGACAATATTGAAAATAAACACGCATTCTAGAGAATCCATGATAGATATAACAGAGGAAGTAAAAAGCGCGATAAAATCAAGCGGCATAAAAGACGGAATTTGTACTGTCTTTGTGCCCCACACAACGGCTGGCGTGACAATAAACGAAAATGCCGACCCTGATGTAAAAGATGATATTATTAGAGGATTGGATGAAATTATTCCCAATATACGTTTTAAGCATATGGAAGGCAACTCAGATGCACATATAAAGTCGGCTTTGGTAGGTAACTCTGTCAATTTGATAGTAGAAAACGGAGAAATTCAGCTAGGAACATGGCAGGGAATATATTTTTGCGAATTTGATGGTCCTAGAAGTAGAAAAGTATATATAAAAGTAATATAAATTGTAAAAGGGGGATAATTGTTGTGACTAAACAATATATAAATGAATTGATAAAAGATTTGAGAAGAGTCGTAATATACAAAAACGTGCTTAGTGACGATACAGTTAAAAAATTTGTTAAAATTTTAGAGTTTATATCTGATGGAAAGCCGGATGTAGATGGCGTATATAAACTGTATAGCGAATTGTATTCTGAGTTGACGAAATACGCTGTAAAGAACGATATTTACAACGGCATATGGAAGTCAAAAATTAATGATTTAGTAAAAGTTGATGAAAATATTTTTAGCCTTTTATCTGAGAAGTTTGGACAAGACATGATAGATAAAAGGCTTAAAATGGCGGCAGAAAAAGAGTTAGAAGTCTTAAAAAAAATTGCAGATGTAGACTTAGCAGAGTACATGAAAGAGTACATATCTTTCAATATGCCGCCCTGGGAAAATCTTATTATTTCACTGAAAAATAATACTGAATATATACTAGATTATAAGACTGTAGATGAGATAATCGAATATTATAATAAAAATGGTTGCGGTCTATTCAACAGATATAGAGCATTTAGATGGCATAACGGAAAACTTATAGGCGTTGAAAATCCTGATCCTGTGGAATTTGATGATCTTGTAGGATACGAAGAGGAGCATAGAATTGTCATAGATAACACGGATGGATTTATGAGAGGACTTCCTGCGTCAAACATACTGTTGTATGGGGATAGAGGAACTGGTAAATCATCTACTGTGAAGGCTGTGCTTAATATGTACTACAAAAAGGGCCTCAGACTGATTGAAGTAAGTCGCCAAGATATGATGGATCTAAACAAGATAATAAATATTATAAGCAGCAGAGGACTGAAATTTATCTTATTTTTGGATGATTTATCATTTGAAGAAAATGAAACTGAATACAAAATATTAAAATCTACGCTGGAAGGTGGTATTGAAAAGCTTCCTGAAAATGTAATTATATACGCTACATCTAATAGAAGGCACTTGATAAGAGAGTATTTAGATGACAGTGTTCAAAATGAGCTTCATTTGATGGATACAAAAGAAGAAAAGTTGTCGCTTGCGGATAGGTTTGGAATTACTATTACGTTCATGTCCCCAAATCAGGAGGGATATCTAAAAATCGTAAAATCACTGGCTCAGAAATACGGCATTAGTTTAGACATGGATACATTAAAAAGTGAATCCCTTAGATGGTGCGCATGGCACAATGGAATGTCACCTAGATCTGCAAAACAGTTTATTGATTACATAAGAAGCCGTTAAAAAAGGATTTCTTTAAAGAAGTCCTTTTTAAATTTTTATTTTTTAAAAATATTTTCGACATATTTCACCATTATAGTGTATTAATCTGGTTGATTTGTTTTCATAAAACAAGGAAACTGGCTATTTATGTGATGTTAAATGTTTACAGCTGAAAAATTATATCATTTTCTGTCGATAAAAAATATTCTAAAAAAAGAAGGATTTTTGAGGGATAAATAGAATATTATAATAGAATTTTTACATTAATAGTAAATCTTTGATAAAAATTTAAAGCTTAGAACGAATTAAGGAGGTTCTAAAAATGTATTACAAAAGAGTAATCGAATTTGTATCGACAATAAACTATGGCGACAAAATGATTGTGCGAAAGTATGCTGTTGTAAAATCAAAGGTCAATGTATTTAACGGTGGCGAAAACGTCGAAATTCCTTCCTTTGGAATCGAAATTTCAGAGCAAGTAGTTTCGGAAAACACAGTTGAGGCAGAATTTGGAGATGCTGTAGTACATGTAAGTCCATATAAAGACAAAGTTGAAGCACTAGCAAAGAAATTCTGTAGTGAGGACTTGTCACCATTGCACTTATCTGACATAATTGATGATATGTACATTGAGTACATAGCAGATTATGATGAATATGCGAAGGAATGCAAAATTGCTATATGAGGGCTTTTGGCCTTCTTTTTTTATTTTATTTTTCAGTTTATAATATACAGTAATAAAATAATTATGGAGATGATTATATGAAGATTGTTTCAAATAAAGAAATGAGAGAAATCGAATCTATAGCTATAAATTCATTAGGAGTGCCGTCAATATGTTTGATGGAAAATGCAGGGCGAGCTGTTGCAGAACATGCTAATGAATATTTAGCGTACAATAATAAAAAAAATGTCATCATTTTATGTGGCAAGGGAAACAATGGTGGAGACGGGTATGTAGCAGCAAGATATCTATTTAACAGCGGGTTTGATGTGAAAGTTTTTATTATAGCCAGTATGGGGACAATTACAGGAGATGCTAAAAAAAATCTTGACATAATAATTAATATGGGAATTTTTGTTGCTGAAATAATGCAAAAAGAGCAGCTAAAATTTTTTGAAAAGAATGTCAAAGAATGCGATTTAATAATAGATGGATTATATGGCACAGGACTTGATAGAGAGATAACAGGTATAGGCAAAGATTTGATAGAAATCATAAATGGATCTGGAAAGTACATTATATCTATCGACATACCATCCGGAATAAATGGAGACAATGGACATGTGGAAGGATATGCGGTAAAAGCTAATAAGACGATAACGATGCAGTTTATGAAAAAAGGTATTGCCGTATACCCTGGTGTAGACTATGCAGGTGATGTTATTGTCGCAGATATAGGTATACCCAAAAACTTGATTGATAGCTTTAATTGCAAATATCATATAGTTTCACAGGAAGATGTGAATTTGCCTAGAAGAAGTAGAAATACACATAAAGGTGATTATGGAAAACTTTTGATTATAGCTGGTTCAAAGAATATGACTGGAGCTGCAGCTTTGTGCGCCACGAGTGCTATAAAAACTGGCTGTGGAATTGTCAAATTAGCTGTTCCAAGAACTATTCAGCCTATCTTACAGGAAAGTTTAAAAGAGATTATAACATACGGTGTAGATGACAAAGATGGGACATTCTATATAGGTTCAGTAGAAGAAGTTTTAGATCTTTCAAAGACGGTAGATGCGGTGGCGATAGGACCGGGGCTTTCTAATAGTGTGGATGTAAAAGCTTTTGTAAAAGAAATAATATTAAGAATAGATAAACCAATAGTACTGGATGCGGATGCTCTGAATGTTTTATCAGATATGGTAGATATCATTTATGGTAAAGACATTATTTTGACGCCTCACATGGGGGAAATGTCACGGATTTTAGGTATTTCTATCGATGATATAAATAAAAATATATATGATACGGTAGAAAAATTTGTTGATAAGTATAAAGTAACACTTGTGCTTAAAGGTTCAAGAACAGTAATAGGAAGTAACACCGAAGGCATATATATAAATTGTACAGGGAATCCTGGTATGGCAACGGCTGGCTCTGGAGATGTTTTAACAGGAATGATTTCATCTTTTTTGGTTCAAGGACTGACTTGCATAAAAGCAGCAGTATACGGCGTATTTTACCATGGGAAAGCAGGCGATATGGCGGCAGACAAGTATGGAGAATATGGTTTAACTGCCACAAATATTATTGAGCACATTCCGTATGCTATGAAATTGTGAAGAGGTGATGTGATTGAAGAGACTTTTATTAGTGTTTTTGCTTATGATGACTATTGCATTTACAGGATGCATGAAAAAGTCTCATGTAGATGTGTCTTCTAATATAAAAAAGTCTCTTGATAATTTAAAAAGTTATACGTCTGATGCAGATGTTGAATTGCATAACAACAAGAATGTGAAGAAGTACAGCATGAAACAGTTTTATAAAGATGGTAGATATCGCATGGAAATATACGATGAGTCAGATAAACCTGATAAAGTTATTGTGTTTGATGGAAATAGAAGTTATGTTTATTTTTCGAAAGTTAATCAGACTTTTATCGAGGACAATAGCGACAATATCCCAGCTTATTCTCTTTTTGCCTCATTTGTGACTAATTTTAAAAAGGCTGGAGAAATAAAGGAAGAAGATGGAGAAGAATATTATAGAATTGACGTTCCTATCCCTGATGGGAATACTTTCATGTATAATGAGGTTATGGAGTTTTCGAAAAAAGATTACAAACCATCATCTTTGAAGATATACGATATAAAAGGAAAGCTTTTTGCTGAGATAAGATACAAAAATTTTATGTATAATCCTAAGCTAGAAGATGGACTTTTTACTCAAAGCGATATTTCTACATTTAGTAGATATATGAATATACAAAATGATTTATCAATAGATATAAAAGATGTATATAAATATACAGGTATAAATCCGGTATTTCCTGAATATATGCCGAAAAATTATGTACTTGTAAATGTCAGTATAGATATGTCAAATAATAATGCAATTAATTTAACATATCTAAGTGGTAATGATATAATAAAAATTGTTGAAAGTGTTTATACTTTTGACGGAAAAGGCTTTGAAAAAAAGAAGAGTGGAAATATTACGTATTATAAAAAAGGCAATCGATACGTCGTTGACAGAAATGGGCTTATAATTGATGTGTTTTCTAATGGAAAAGTTAGTTCTGATGAAGTGTTGATGATTTTAAATTCTTTAATATAATTTGGAGGTATATATGTTTAACTTATATAGGCCAACATGGGCAGAAGTCAATCTTGACAACATAATTCACAATTACAAGGAAATTAGAAAAATAACAGATAAAAAGGCTGGAATAATGGCTGTTGTAAAAGCAAATGCGTATGGACATGGTTCATATGAGATATCGAAAGAATTAATTAAATGCGGTGTTGATTATCTTGCGGTTGCAACACTCGATGAAGCACTTGAATTGAGAGAGCACGGAATCATTAAACCTATATTAATATTGGGATACACACTGCCAAAGTTTGCAGATGTAATTGTAAAGTATGATATAACACAAACTGTATTTGAGCTAGGCTATGCAAAGGAAATTTCAAAGGAAGCGGTAAAGCAGGGGAAAACTGCAAAAATTCACATAAAAATTGATACTGGCATGGGACGCATTGGTTACAACGATATGAATAAAGCGTGTGAGGAAATTGTGGCCATGACTTCACTGGATGGAATTTATATAGAAGGCATATTCAGCCACTTTTCGTCATCTGATGAAAGGGATAAAGAATACACTATGCGGCAATTTAAAATATTTAATGATCTTACGGATCGATTAAAAAGAAGTGGAATAGATATCCCAATAAGGCACATTGCAAATAGTGCTGCAATATTAGATATGCCTGAAACTCATCTAGACATGGTAAGGCCTGGCATTATATTGTATGGAAATTATCCATCGGATGAAGTTAATAAAAAAATCAACTTAAAATCAACTATATCATTGAGGTCCAGAATTGTGTATATAAAAGATGTTCCTGAAGGTGAGTATATAAGTTACAACAGGACGTACAAGACAAGCAGAAAAAGCCGGATAGCCACGTTGCCTATTGGCTATGCAGATGGACTAAATAGACTATTGTCAAATAATCACAGTGTCATAATAAAAGGTAAATATGCGCCTATTGTGGGGAAGATATGCATGGATCAATGTATGGTGGACGTAACGTCAATTGAAGGCGTAGAAGAAGGAGATGTTGCCACCATCATGGGTGAATCGGATGGCAAAGTCGTAAGTGCAGATGAAATAGCAAACAAATTAAAAACTATTTCTTATGAAGTATATTGTGGAATATCTAGAAGGGTACCAAGAATATATATGTTTAATGGAGAGATAACAAAAGTAGAAAATTATTTAAAATGTTAAATATTATGTATAAAAATAATAAAGATTGACATTAATATATATAGCAGTATATAATAAATTATATAAGTGTGTTAGGAGGTCATAATTGTGGGCGAGACAAAAAGAATACTCGTCAGTTTGCCTGAGAGCTTACTGGAAGAAGTTGATGTGCTTGCTGCTATGGAAAATAGAAACCGCAGCGAATTTATAAGGGAAGCTATGAAGCTGTACATCAAGGAAAGAAAGAAGATGAAAATAAGGGAGAGCATGAAAAAAGGGTACCTTGAGATGGCGGCAATAAATGCTGAACTTGCGGAATTGGGCCTAACCGCTGACAATGAATGTTTTAACGGATATGAAAGAAAATTAAAAAAGTGTGATTGATATGATTATAAAGCGTGGAGATATTTTATATGCAGATTTAAGCCCTGTGATAGGCTCAGAACAGGGTGGTGTTAGGCCCGTACTTGTTATACAAAACGATATCGGCAATAAGTACAGCCCTACAGTTATTGTATCAGCAATAACATCTCAAATAAACAAGGCGAAGTTACCAACGCATGTTGAGATAAATGGGACGGAATACGGTCTTAATAAAGATTCTGTTATATTATTAGAACAAATTAGGACTATCGATAAAAAGCGGCTTAGAGAAAAAATAGGTCATTTTGATCAAGAGATGATGGAAAAAGTGAATGAGGCATTGCAAATAAGCTTAGGGTTAATAGATTTTTAAAGGACTAAACAAAGTGATGTCCTTTTATTTTTGTGCTTTTTAAAATATTTCGTTAAGTAATTGTTGTTGAAAATGGTAGAATTTAAGTATAGAATAAAATAAGAGGAGGTTTACAAAGTGAAGAAAATTTATGCATTAATATTAATATTTGTTGCAATAATAGCTGTACTTGGAATAGTTTATGCGGATTCAACTCAAGACCCAGGAAGCCAACAGGATCCATTGGTGACTAAAAGCTATGTAGATAGTAAATATGATGATTTAAAAACCTATGTAGATGGCAAAATTGGTGGTGATACTACAAATAGTTATGATATAGTTGAGTTAAATCCAGGTGAAAGCATTACCCTATATCAGGGCTCTGAAGCAATCGTCAGAACAGATAATTCCTCAACAATTGTTACAAGCACTGATGGTGTTTCAGATTTGACAGGTGGCAAAGATTTAAAAAATAATGCTGTGATACCAGCAAATCATCTTTTGCTGTTTCCAAGATCCGATGGCAGGGGAATAAAAGCGAAAAATTATACGATCGTGGTAGTTATGGGAAAATACACAAAAAATTAAGATGCGCTTTTAAAGCGCTTTATTTTTTTCTAAAATATGGTATTGCCCAACGTTGTATTTAAGTGATATAATTCAAGTGATACAAATAACTAAAAGAATAAAGGAGCGATATTCTTTGAGCCTGAAAAGAATACTGGTGTTTTTTGTAGTTCTATCATTAGTTGTATCTGTAGCTGTAGACATATCCAGAATTAGTGTTGAGAATAAGTACAATACAGTTGAAACTGTAGCAGATCTATACAATTTTGAAAAGTTAGCGTCAAATACAGGGTCCAGCATACAAGACGTATTAAGTGAATTTAAGGAAAATGGCTTAAAAGGCGTTGCAGTGCCTGAGGTTACATTGAATAGACTTCAAGAGATTGGCAGCATATCACTTTATAAGCTGTCTGATGTAGAAAATATTTATAATCTAAAAGACAGTACAGGTAATATAGCCTTAAATGAGTACCTAAAAAATTTAAGTGACAGTCAAAAAAAGGTGCAAAAAGATTACATCGTTGTAGCTACAAATGACTCTAAGATATATGAATTTTTAAAATCATCTTTAGGGAAAAGAGTGCCAAGCAATAAATTAATTGTGCTTGAAAAAGACAAGAATTTTGCATTTATAATCAACGAGGACATGGATACTTATGCAGATCAGGGTTTAGGGTTTAACAAAGATGATTTAGATATGGTAAAATCATTGGGATTTGATATTATACCGAGAATAGAGAATTATAACGGCGTTAAGGATAAGGATATTCAAAGCTATATAGATCTTTTAAAACAGTATGATGTCAAAACAGTCATATTTGGTGGCAATGATGTTTTGGGAAATCCTGATAAGATATCATACGCTGCATCTTTGTTTAAGAAGAATGGTGTGGCTATAGGCATAATCGATACACCTATGGGCAAAAAACTGCAAGCTGGCACAGAGAAATTTGCAAAATTTGATGATTACAGAGGTGCTAAAATTTACGGTTTATCAGAGGCGGAAACAGATAAATACGATGCAAATGGCATAGTAGATAGGTGGTACAGGTCTATTATTGAAAGAGATGTAAGAATAGTATACATTAGAGCAAAGGTAGATACTACAAAGACTGCTGCATTTAACATGAAACAAAATATATCCATGTTGAAAGATATAAACAATCTTATACAGTATGCTGGACTAAATTTAGGGATAGTAAAACCGTTAAGTCCAATTCATCAATCAAAAATAATTGAAATCTTGATTTCTCTTGGCGTAGTTGCAGGTGGAGTGCTTTTGCTGATGCTTTTTGGGCTTAAAGATAAATATTCTATTATACTCACTACATTAGGCGTTTTATTTACAGCATTTTTACTTTTAAGCAAGTACAACGATCTTGGTGTTAAAGCTGTAGCATTGATGTCGTCGATAATATATCCATCATTGGCTATTGGATATTTTATAGAAGAGAGCAAAAAGATTATTGAGAATGGTGACGATAGCCATTACGTAAGAAATTCTTTGTCTATTTTCTTTAAAACTGTTTTGATATCTTTGATCGGCGGTTTAATAATAGCTGCAATAATGGCAGACAGCAAGTACATGCTGAAACTAGATTATTTTAGAGGTGTAAAACTTTCATTTACAGTTCCTGTTGTTGTATATATAGCATATTACTGCTATAAAGTATGGGATATAAATACATTTAAGAAGCTTTTAGATGCTTCTATAAAAATTTTGAATACTGAAATTAAAATTTGGCATGTCCTAGCCGTTTTAGTTGCAGGTGTTATAGGCGTTATTTATATTTCAAGGACAGGTAATTCACCTGTTATAAAGCCTACTTCTATAGAGCTTAAATTTAGAAGTTTACTGGAACACTATCTTGTTGCAAGGCCGAGGACAAAAGAATTTTTAGTAGGTTATCCGGCTCTGATATTGGCCATATATGCAGCAAAAAAGAAATCGAAGCCATTGAATTTCATTTTTGGAATCTTTGCATCAATTGGAATATTATCAATGCCAAATACGATGAGTCATGTAGAGAGTGTCCTTAAAATAGCACTGGAAAGGACAGTTATAAGCTGGATTTTTGGAGTAATAATAGGGGTAGTTGCTTTAATTGTCCTAGATTCAATAGTCAAATATATAAACAAGAAAAAAGTGCTTCATTGATTTGATTAGTTTTAAAATATGTTATTTTGCCATGGAGGTATAGATAATGAAAATTTTGATATCGGGCTATTATGGCTTTGAAAATACCGGCGATGATGCTGTTTTGGAATGCATTATCGCCGGGTTAAGAGAAAAGGGCATAGATGATATAACAGTGCTTTCAAATACACCTACTAATACATCGTTTAGATATAATGTCAAATCTGTATACAGAAATTCATTTAAAGAAGTTTTTAGTGCCATAAAAAATACGGATATATTGTTAAGTGGCGGAGGAAGTTTAATACAAGATATTACTAGCAGCAAAAGCTTATGGTATTACCTATCGATTATTTTTTTTGGAATTTTATTAAGAAAAAAGGTATACATTGTGGGACAAGGGATAGGACCGTTAGAGCACAAGTACAATAGACTGTTATCCAGATTCATTTTAAGAAGGGTTGATTTGATTACAGTAAGGGACAAAGATTCTATGATTTTTTTAAAGGAACTTAATATCGAGAAAAATGTTATCCTTGCTGCAGACCCTGTTGTAGATCTTGCCCCTTGTAATGAAGAAAGGTTAGAAGAAATATTGAGAAATGAAGGAATAGATAAGGAAAAGTACATAGTTGTATGTACTAGAGAATGGGGCAATAACGAGCTATCAAGGGTAGAGTTGGCTAAAGCTGTTGACGATATATCAAAAAAATACAATTTAGAAGTGGTATTTTTGCCGTTTTATTATAATAAGGATGACGCTGAAAGCGAAAAAGTAGCAAATTACTTAAAATCGCCTTATAAGATAATAAAAAACAAGTATGAACCTAAAGAGATATTGGGTATAGTAAAGAATTGTCAGTTGCTTATTGGCGTAAGATTACATTCGTTAGTATTTGCTTTGGTAAGCCTTGTTCCTTTTATAGGTATATCTTATGATCCGAAGATAGATGGTTTTCTAAAGTCAATAAATTTAAAATCTTTTAAGATAGATAAATTTTCTTCTGATGAGCTGGTTAATTATGCAGAAAGTATTTTAGATAATAGAGATAATTTTGTTGATAATTTGAAAATCCATCTTGAAGAGCTTAGAAAATTGTCTGATAATAATTTTAATATATTTGACAAATCTAAATGATGGGGTGTAAAAAATGGCTGATAGATTTGTAATATTCGGTGTACCAATAGATAAAGTTACGATGAAAAATGCAGTTGATATTGTAGAAAATTTCTTATTGGAGGACAGGCTTCACATTGTTGCGACTCCAAATGCTGAGATTGTAATGATGGCACAGAATGATGACGAATATAAGGAAATATTAAATAAAACTGATTTGAATGTTCCTGATGGCAGCGGTGTTATTTTTGCATCAAAGATATATAAAGAGGAGTTGCCAGAGCGGGTTGCTGGATTTGATCTCATGATGGAATTGATAAAGATAGCATCGCTGAAGCATTATAAAATATATCTTCTTGGTGCTAAAGCAGATGTTGTAAAGGGTGCGTATCTAAATTTAAAAAGCCGATATCAGGGTATCGATATAGTTGGGTTCCACGATGGATATTTCAGCGAAATAGATGAAGAAGAGATTATAAATGATATAAACGAAAAGAAGACTGATTTGCTTTTTGTAGCATTAGGGGCGCCTAAACAGGAAAAATGGATTTATAAAAACAGGAATAAACTGAATGCAAAAGTAGCAATAGGCGTTGGAGGTAGTTTTGATGTAATTGCAGGTAAAGTTACACGTGCACCTGAGATATATAGGAAGTTAGGACTGGAATGGTTCTATCGTTTAATGAAAGAGCCTTGGAGATATAAACGCATGATGGCACTGCCCAAATTTGCAGTTAAAGTGTTCTTTTCGAAAAAGTCTTAATAGTATTTAGCATAAAGTAAGAAAGGACAGGTAATTGTATGAGCCAAAAATTAAAAAAGATTATAATTGATTTTATATGGATTACAATAGGAACGTTGCTTCTTACTTTGTCCCTTGATTTATTTTTGATACCGAATCAAATTGCGCCAGGTGGTGTAAGCGGACTTGCCATCGTTTTAAATCATATTTTTAAATGGCCTGTAGGAGCAGTGACGCTCCTTATTAATATTCCTCTTTTTTTGATATCAATAAAAGTCCTGGGTTCTGTCTTTGGTGCTAAAACATTGTATTCAACACTGCTTCTTGGTGTTTCGATTGATGCGCTGGCATTTTTGAAGCCATTGACACATAATGCCATGCTTGCTGCAGTGTACGGTGGGCTTATTATGGGTTTAGGCCTTGGAATCGTTATAAAATACGGTGCGACGACAGGAGGCACCGATCTGGCAGCTATGACTCTACATAAATACATACCATTTTTAACAGTTGGAAGAATCCTGTTGATTATAGATTTCATAATCATAGCATTGGCTGGAATTGAGTTTAGCCCTGAACTTGCCTTATACGCACTTGCAACAGAATTTATTGCTATAAAAGTTATAGATGTCATACAGGAAGGAACAGATTACGAAAGGATTGCTATAATAATTTCGGATAAATATGACGAAATAAGTAAATCTATATTGTACGACATGGATAGAGGAGTAACTGAATTAAAAGGAGTTGGAGGATATTCTAAACAAGAAAAAAATGTTTTGCTTGTTGTAGTAAATAGAAGCGAAGTAACAACACTTAGAAATGTCGTTAAAAAAATTGATCCTAAGGCATTTGTTATTTTATCAACTGCTCACGAAGTTTTGGGAGAAGGATTTAGAAACATGTGATAAATTTTTAGGGACACAACATTTCTGTTATGTCCCTAAAAATCATCTATCAAAATATATGTTTTTACCTGTTGCTGATAGCGGTATACCTACTACAATTTCACCGTCAATTAAATTCAATCTCTTTGCACTGATGCCAATTCTATACATTATTCTATTGTCGACATTCAGCATGCTTGCTGTCTTAACAGCAGATCCAATTGCTATTCCCAGATCTATAAGCCTCCATGCACATATCGGACCGTCAAATTCCGTTCCTTTTTTGAAGTCAGGTAACTGGTCGCATTTGTTGTAACCGCATGCGCCACAGTTGAGGCCTGCTTTTTTAGGTTTGTTTAAAGATATAAGCAGGACGGCACCAGACCTTTCAACATTTTTTCCATCTCTGTCGAAGTTTTTCTTTCCGGATTCAGTACCATATTTTACCATATCTTCATTAAGTCTTTTCAAATCGTCACCAGTTACAACTTTTGTTTCAATAAAATCTTGACCAGAAGCTTTCGGCGCTGTTCTTGCTGATAATGACATAAGTTCAGCAGCTAATTCAATAACATCCATGATAAGCTATTAAACCTCCTTATAAAAATTGTTTATACAAGAGGTTGACTCTTCTACCTACGCGAAGAAAGTTAGCCCCTAAGTATTTTGCTACAAATATATTTTTATTTAGTAATAAGTTTAAAAAATATATAACAATGTATTATGTATGAACTTAGTTATGCCTAAGAAAATTATACAATAAAATCTTTGTATAACAAAATAATTATTAATTTATGGCTACATTAATTTTAAAAAGTTTTTATAATTATAGCTTACAACTTAAATTTTTTTATTGACATATACAAAAGCTATAGGTATAATAATATTAAATAATTTATACTTTAAAGTGACAGAGCAAAGACGCTCTAATATATGAGGTTAATCTCACATATTAGAGCGTTTATTTTTATAATAATGCGATGATGCATTATTTGTGACACATAGGTAGTTTTTAAAGCAATTACCATATATGATTGCTTTATAGTAAAATACTTTAAAAAGCAAAGGTGCTTTATCTTGCAGATAAGCACCTTAATTTTTTAATAAAGGGGGATGGTTAAGTTGAAAAGATATGGAAGTTAAATTTTTTAACAATTTATATTTTATGAGAGGGGTTGAGAAGTATGGAAAATTTAACTTTGGATTCATTAGCAGTTGCTATCGATAATGTATGGGTATTGGTTGCAGCATTCTTAGTATTTTTCATGCAAGCAGGTTTTGCTATGGTGGAAACAGGTTTTACAAGAGCTAAAAATGCAGGGAATATTGTTATGAAAAATTTAATGGACTTTTGTATTGGTTCTTTATTCTTTTGGGCTGTAGGATTTGCGTTAATGTTTGGTAAAGATGTAGGAGGATTATTTGGAAGCTCTGGTTTCTTTCTTAGTGGAAACTTTGATCACCTTGGTCTTAAAATACCTATAACTTCATTTTTAATTTTTCAAACGGTTTTTGCTGCTACAGCAGCAACTATTGTGTCAGGTGCTATGGCTGAAAGGACTAAATTTATTGCATACTGTATATATAGTGCAGTAATCTCACTAATAATCTACCCTATCGTAGGCCATTGGGCATGGGGTGGAGGCTGGTTGTCTAAAATGGGTTTTATAGACTTTGCTGGTTCAACTGTTGTACACTCAGTTGGCGGATGGAGTGCACTTGTAGGTGCAAAAATTATTGGACCACGAATCGGTAAATATACAAAGGATGGGAAGGTTAATGCCATTCCCGGTCATAGCATTACTCTCGGCGCATTAGGTGTTTTCATATTATGGTTTGGATGGTTCGGATTTAACCCGGGAAGTACACTTTCTGGTACTACTAATATGATAGGTCACATAGCAGTAACGACAAATTTGGCTGCGGCATCTGGAGGGGTAGCATCTATGATATTTACATGGTTAAAATACAAAAAACCTGATGTTAGCATGACTTTAAATGGAGTATTAGCGGGTCTTGTTGCAATAACTGCAGGAACAGCGGCAGTAAATCCAACATCTTCTGTTATCATTGGAGCACTAGCTGGAATATTAGTAATAGTAGCTGTAGAATTTTTCGATAAAGTGGTAAAAATAGATGACCCAGTAGGAGCTATATCTGTACATGCAGTTTGCGGTGCATTTGGAACAATAATGGTTGGTTTACTTGCAACTGATGGGGGGCTATTTTTTGGTGGAGGATTAAAACTTTTAATCACACAAATAACTGGCGTTGTTTCAGTATTTGTTTGGACAATACTTACTACAACGATACTCTTTAGTATAATTAAAGCTACAGTAGGTCTTAGAGCGTCGTCTGAGGAAGAAATTGATGGATTGGATTTAGGAGAACATGGTTCTGTAGCATATGGTGATTTCATGCTAAAACCGCAAAGTATAGCAGAAAGATCAATTAATTCGTAACTCAAATTATATTTTATGGTATATAGATAAAAGTCTGAAACATGATGTAGAAGTTAATTAAAAGTTTCAAAACTAGTAATATAGAAAATGGAAAGTATTTATATTTGTGTAGGTTCACCACATTTGTTGGAATTGGTTTACTGCCATATTCGACACTTATGGTGAACTTTCTTTTTTGCCTATTAAAAAACTTTAAGCATTAAGTTAGAATATGGAATACATCCTAATGTATATACATCAATATAGACAATAGTTTTTACAAGTGTTAAAATATTATTAAATTTATAAAAGGGGAAATATAAATGGATAATAACATTTTAAATGAAATAAATGATTTGAAGAAAAAGCGAAACGCGATTATATTAAGTCACTTTTATCAAAGGCCAGAGATACAAGATATTGCTGATTTTATTGGAGATTCATTGGAGCTATCGAGAAAAGCGGCAGACACAAAAGCGGATGTTGTAGTATTTTGTGGTGTTCACTTTATGGCTGAAACTGCTAGTATACTATCACCTGACAAGATAGTATTGCTTCCTAATATAGGTGCTGGTTGTCCAATGGCTGAAATGGCTGATTATGAAGGACTAAAAAAATTAAAGGAAGAGTATCCTGAAGCTTACGTCGTAAGCTATGTCAATACAACAGCAGATGTTAAAACATTAAGCGATATATGCTGTACATCTGCAAATGCAGTAAAAGTTGTAAATACTATACCTAAAGATAGAGAGATAATTTTC
Organism: Thermoanaerobacterium sp. CMT5567-10; assembly: GCF_030534315.2. Taxonomy (NCBI): domain Bacteria; kingdom Bacillati; phylum Bacillota; class Clostridia; order Thermoanaerobacterales; family Thermoanaerobacteraceae; genus Thermoanaerobacterium; species Thermoanaerobacterium sp. CMT5567-10. Next base: position 1,114,243 of record NZ_CP130558.2, on the reverse strand, counting down.
GTACCTGATAAAAACTTGGGCCGTTATGTGGAAAAAATGACAGGTAGGAAATTGATATTGTGGCAAGGATATTGCAACACACATAATAAATTGACTGTTGAAGAAGTTCTCTTAACCAAAGAAAGATATCCCAATGCAAAAGTTATTGCGCATCCTGAATGCAGAGAAGAAGTGTTAGATATTGCAGATGGAGTATTTTCTACGTCTGGAATGATTAAATATGTTGCTTCAAGTGCTGTAAAAGAATTCATAATCTGTACTGAAGATGGTATACTTCATCAGCTTCAACAAAAATATCCGGATAAAAAATTTATATTGCCTTCCAATAAGTTAATATGTCCTAATATGAAAAAGACGAAAATTGAAGATGTCTTATATAGCCTTATTAACATGAAGCCTGAGGTAAGAGTTTCCGATGATGTGAGAGAAAAAGCTATTATCCCAATAGAAAGGATGTTAGAAATAAAATGAGTTACAGCGTAAATTTTGATTCCAATGATATTGAAAGCTTTATAAGTGATTATGTAATAGTGGGTAGCGGAATTGCAGGGCTTAATGCAGCCTATTTAGCAAAAGATTATGGAGAAGTTTTTCTAATAACAAAAGATAAATTGTCAGATTCCAATTCGTTACTAGCACAAGGTGGAATTGCCTGTGTAATATCTGAAATTGATAGCTTCAAGTCACATATAGAGGATACAATCTATGCAGGTGCAGGTTTGTGCGATAAAGACGCTGTTGAGATTTTGGTTAAAGAGGCACCATCAAATATTAATCGCCTTCTTAAGATTGGAGTTGAATTTGATAAAAAAGACGGTAAGTTAGAATTAGGCAGAGAAGGAGCACATTCACATAATCGGATAATTCATGCGGGTGATTATACAGGTAAAGAAATAATAGATTCACTCATTGATGCTTTAAGTGGAGTAAAAATATTTGAGAATACTTTAGCACTGGATTTGCTGGTTGACGACAATACGGTAAAAGGCGTTTTGGTAAAAAACTTAAGCGAAGGTAAGTTTTTTATTGTATGGGCTAAAGTTGTGATATTGGCTACTGGTGGTGCAGGAAATCTGTTTTTAAATACCACAAACCCTAAGACTTCAACTGGCGATGGTATCTCTATTGCAGCAAGGCAAGGAGCAGTTTTAAAAGACATGGAATTCATGCAGTTTCATCCGACTGCATTGCATGGAAAAACAAGGGAAAGGTTTCTCATATCAGAGGCAGTTAGAGGAGAAGGCGGGATACTCAGGAACGAAAAAGGAGTACGATTTATGCCTTTCTACCACAAATTAAATGAGCTTGCTCCTAGAGATATAGTGTCAAGAGCGATATTAAGCGAAATTAATAAAAGCAATTTAGATTATGTATATTTAGATGTGTCAAATATTGGGAAAGATTTATTTAAAAAGCGTTTTCCTTCAATTTACAGCAAACTTGAAGAAATGGGTATCGACATTGAAAAAGATTATATACCTGTTTCGCCAGCTGCTCATTATTATATGGGTGGCATAGCTACAGATTTGAATGGTGAGACGACGATAAAGAGATTGTACGCATGTGGTGAATGTGCTTGTACAGGTGTACAGGGAGCAAATAGGCTTGCCAGCAATTCACTGCTGGAGGGGCTAGTCTTTTCAACACAGGCAGTAAATGATTCAAAAAAGTATTTAAATATTAAGGTCACTCCATCTCATTTTTTTAATAATAACAAGGTAGACAGAGAAATTGATGTTGAAGGGATAAAATATGAATTGCAGTGTCTTATGGAGCAAAATGCCGGCATAATAAGAAGTGAAAGCAGTTTAAAAGCGATGCTAAATTGGATTACGCTGCATGGAAGCATATTAGATATAAATGCAGATGACAGAGAAAAAAATGAACTTTTGAGCCTGTACACCATAAGCAAATACATGGTTATGTCTGCTTTATTAAGAAAAGAAAGTCGAGGAAGCCATTACAGATTAGATTATCCTGATAGAAATGAAGTGTATAGAAAACATATATTGATAAAAGGAGATGAAATTTATTTTGATAGACAGATTGATAGCGCAAAGGTTAATAGATAGTTATCTTCTGGAAGATTTAACATGGGGTGATATAACTACTGATATGCTTGTGCCAAAAGGCACAAAATCGAAAGGTTACGTGTACGCAAAAAATGATGGGATAATAGCAGGGATTGATGTTTTTCTAATGGTTTTTAATACAATTGACAGTGATATAGAGTATAAAAAATATTTTAAAGATGGGGAAGCAATAAAAAAAGGAGATTTAATATTAGAAACTTACGGTGATCTAAATTCATGTCTTAAAGCTGAAAGGGTCGCATTGAATCTCATACAGAGGATGTCTGGCATTGCCACATATGTAAAAAAACTTTCGGATATGATTAAAGGAACGAATGCAAGATTGACAGATACACGTAAAACTATGCCAGGATTAAGATATTTTGACAAGTATGCAGTTTCAGTAGGTGGTGGAGTCAATCATAGATATAATTTATCAGATGGAATTTTGATAAAAGATAATCACATAAAAGCTGTTGGAGGAATTAAAAATGCACTAACAAAGATAAAAGGGGAAGTATCTCATACAAAAAAAGTAGAAATTGAGGTAGAAACTATACATGAGCTGAAGGAAGCATTAAAATACGGTGCAGATATTATTATGCTTGATAATATGACCATCGACATGATGAAAGAAGCAGTTGAAATAACTAATGGTAGAGCAATATTAGAGGCATCAGGGAATATAAACGAAAGCAATATATTAGATGTTGCTAAAACAGGTGTAGATATAATATCGATAGGTGCAATAACACATTCTGTGAAAGCACTTGATATAAGTTACAATTTATAAAAATATTTTAAGTGGAACGATAACCATGTGGTGATATCATGTAAAAGTAGTAAAAAACAAGGAGCATAAGCTCCTATTTTTATATCTTCTCAAATTGATCCTTTCCTACACCACAGTCAGGGCACACCCAATCATCTGGTAAATCTTCAAATTTTGTTCCTGGCGGTATGTTTTGTGTTGGATCGCCAACTTCTGGATCGTATATGTATCCACAAACTGTGCATTGCCATTTTTCCATGTTTCTCAACCCTTTCTTTTTTATATTTGTAATTATATTATATCAGCATGCTTTACAAAAAATCAATATTGAAAATGATTTTAAGACCCATTTTAAGCTAAACGATATATTTATTATTATGGTATAAAATGTATTTAGTTTTGTATATAATTTGTATAAAAAGTAGTAGGTTATTTTCAGATTTTTGCATTTTACTCCTGCAAATTTTATATTTTATAGCATTGTATAGTATAATTAATTTAAGAGAGATTTACAAAATATTGTCTAAAATTTGAGTAAAGGATGAGTATAATGGTAAAAGATATAAAATTAGGCTTTGTAGGACTTGGTTACATAGGAACAATTCATGCTACTGCTTGTTTTGCAATGCCTTTAATTTTTAAAAAATTACCTTTCAAAGTAAAATTTGGTCAAGTTTGCAAGAATAACATAGATGACCTGCCGTATTTTTTTGAAGGTGGTGTAAAAACAATAGACGAACTTTTGCGAGATAATGATCTTACTGCTGTCGATATATGTACTCCAAACTATCTACACAAGAAGCAGGCACTTGAGGTTATGAAAAAAGGTTTAAACATTTATCTTGAAAAGCCCATCGGATTAAATGGTGATGAAGCTTTCGAATTGATGAGTATGGCAAAAGAGAAAAATGTCATCAACCAAGCGGCGCTTATGTATAGATTTATGCCTGCAATAAATCAGGCGAGAGACTTAATAAACAATGGAGAAATTGGGGATATATTAAATTTTAAAGCTTTAATGCTGCATTCTGGATATTTAAATCCTAAAAGACCTATGTCGTGGAAAATGCGATTTGATACATCTGGTGGAGGAGCAGTAATTGACTTGGGAATTCACCTTGTGGATGCAATAAGGTTTATGCTTGGAGAAGTAAAGATATTGCAAGCAAGATCAGAGACATATTTTAAGAAAAGACCCACATCAAATGGATCTGATTCGTACGAAGAAGTAGATGTAGATGACTGGACAGAAGCATATTTTAAGATGCAGAATGGTGCATGGGGGACAGTGGAGACATCTAGGATATCAGCGGATATAGAAGAAGAGACGCGATTTGAGATATACGGTACAAAAGGTTCTATAAAAATATCTACAAAGCAGCCTAGATATGCTTTTGTT